>JBBSDG010000183.1:0-8622 GCA_038249635.1 Bacteroidales bacterium
AGGAAACCTTATGTGTATTGAATCAAAAACAGGAACAATTGTAAAATCCAGGAAGTTGAAAGGGAACTATAATTCCTCCCCAGTTTATGCCGCCGGGTATATTTATTTCTCATCAACAAAAGGAGAAACCCTGGTTATAAAAGCCGGCAAAGACCTTGAAACAATTGCTCAGAATAAACTTGATGGTGAAATCTGGGCGACACCGGCCATCGTAAATAATTCGATGCTTATGCGTACAAGTAAGTTTTTGTATTGTATTGGAATGAAAAAGCTTCCACAATAATTTATACCTAAGCATTTTCGTGTTCGAATCAATACAATTGTTATTTATTCTTTAAACCATGTTTTTTCGGGTTTGCCGGACATTACAAATTTCAATTCTCCGCCTTTGATGATGTCTTCATGTTTTAAAAATGGCTGATGCAATTCTTTTCCATTTAAATATAAAGCCTTTACATAAATATTTTCGGCGGAATTATTTTCAGCAATAACAGTAAATTTCTTTTGATCACCAACCTTTAAAACGGCTTTATGAACCAGCGGGCTGCCTATATCATACAGACCGGAAGCCGGATTTACCGGATAAAACCCTAATGCGCTAAAAATGTACCATGCCGACATTTGACCGCAATCATCGTTACCACAAAGACCGTTTGTAGAAGTATTATGAAGCGTCAGTATGATTTTCCTAACAATTTCCTGGGTTTTCCAGGGAGTACCTGCATAATTGTACAGATATGCAACATGATGGCTTGGTTCATTCCCATGAGCATATTGCCCGATCAACCCTGTAACATCAAGTGAAATCCTCCCGGTCACAGGCGCATTTAAGGAAAACAAAGTATCGAGTTTCATCTCAAATGCCTTTTGCCCGCCCATTAATTTAATAAGATTTTTCACATCGTGAGGAACATACCAAGTGTGTTGCCATGCATTTCCTTCGGTATAACAACCTGAGCCAGCATCGATATGCGTCACTTCCAGTGGCATGAAAGGAACAACCCATTGGCCTTTCGAGTCTTTGCCCCGCATAAAGTTTGTAGCAGTATCAAAAACATTTCCATAAAAACCTGAACGCTTCAGGAAAAAATTATAATCGTCCAATTTATTCAATTTCCGGGCTACCTGAGCCACACACCAGTCATTATAGCACAATTCCAATGTTCGCGACACAGATTCCTGCTTTTCGATGTCGTAAGGCAAATATCCATATTTATCAAGAACCGGCCAGTTTGAAGCCGTATGAACAGTGGTAGAAGTTGCTTTCATGGCTTCATAAGCTTTTTCTATATCGAATCCGCCAACACCTTTTAAATAAGCTTCAGCAATAACTGAAATGGCATGGTTCCCGATCATTGTATTGGTTTCGCCGCCCCAAAGCTGCCAGCGTGGCAGGTATCCGGTAAATGGAAAGCCATCGATTAAAGAATTTATCATACCGGGCACTTTATCCTGTTGAGTAATGATATAAAGCGGATTGGCAGCCCTGTAAGTATCCCAGAGGGAGAATGTGGAATAAAAAACATTGTCTTTCCCCGTATGGACTTTATGATCGGGAGCCATGTATTTGCCATCGGCATCGGATATAATATTGGGCTGAACCAGTGCATGGTACAAACCGGTATAAAAAACTGTTTTCACAGCATCCGGAGCTTCGATATCAATCTTGCTAAACTCCTGATCCCATAGGTCTAAGGCTTGTTTTCTTGTAGCTTCAAAATCCCAGATAGGTATTTCATTTTCAATTGCTTTTAAGGCAGCTTCTTTGCTTGTGGTCGAAATGCCAACTTTTACCAAAAGTTCTTCAATCTTTTTATTATTAAATCCGGCAACTGCTACAATACCATTTTCCTTTGTATAAGAAACAGGAAAATGTGTTAATTTAAAATCATTGACATTAAAGGGTTTAGATATTTCCGATTCGTTTTCCCATGCCGTTTCTTGTGTTTTCGATAGTTTAATTTCCCCAAATTTAGCGGTAGATATCCAATTATTATCTCGGCCAGACCATCTTAAAACACTTTCGCGGCCGCTGCCTTTCTGATTATCATTCACAGCCACATCAAGCCCTATGATAATGCCTTCTTCAGGCTTAACTCCAATACTTTCCCATTCCAGAGCTGCCTCAAGTACGTAGCCATCGGCTGTTTTCCTGCTTTTCTGTATAACATTGGCTTTTACTCCTGAACCTTCTGTAACTTCGTCTTTTCCAAACGTTATTCCTATTTGTGTGTCATGTTCGTCGTATTTCCCGGCCTTGTTGTTATCACCGTCCACAAATACCTCAACAGCATCGTTCACCCATGGTAAATTCAAATTGGTAAATGAAGTACTGTCAATTGCTTTCACGGCCAGATAAAGGTTTTTACTGTCCCAGGCCACTCCAAACCATGCTTTATTTGAGGTTGTTCCGAGAGTCATTTTTGTAACAGGATAAAGATGTTCCCAGGTTTTTTCGTTAAGATTTCCATCAATTTTAATATTTTTATCCAAAATAGCGGTAGCCCTGTGCTTCAATGTAGCTGTCGGTTCTTCCCATCCATTTTTAACAGCTAAAGTTTGAACAGGCTGAGAAAACTTTATTGCATAATACACATTACGCTGACCAGGCCAGCCCGAAATAATCTTTGAGCCCAATAAAGTAACGCTGTCAATCGCAGTAATTTCGCTCTGAAACACCTGATAATCGAAAATATTGTGATACAGATCGATGAGCAGATTAAAAGTATCGGTTGCCGGCATGGTATATTTATGAAATCCCACCCTTGTGGAAGCTGTGAGCTCAACTTTTATACCGGGCTTATCCAGAAATACAGAATAATAACCCGGGCCGGCTTTCTCCAATTGATGTTTGAAGGATGACCGAAATGTAAATTTAGGCGAAGTATCGGCCCGCACACTAAAAGTGGAAGGCATTAAAAGAATATCGCCCAAATCACTGCCTCCGGTTCCGTTAAGGTGGGTATGACTAAAACCAAAGATGGTACTTTTAGATTCATGGTAACCCGAACAAAGTTCCCAACCCTCTGTGCCCAAATCCGGACTAAGCTGAACCATTCCAAAAGGAGTGGTAGCGCCAGGATATGTATGGCCTGATCCGGCAGTTCCGATAAACGGATCGACAAAATATGATTTTTTTGTTGCACACGATACACTCAGGAAGATTAGTATTGCAAGACTTAGCTTTGTTTTTATATTTCTCATTTTAATGTTTTATTGAAAATTCAATTCTAATTTACCAAAATTCCTTATAAAAGGATTACACTAATTGTTGCCTTTAATTTCCCCATTTTATGAATAATATTTTTTCTCATTACTAAACGACCAAAAATATATGATTTTACCGAAACGCTTGAATATCGGGCAATGTAGTCCCTCTCCCCAGGGGAGGGGTTGGGGTGAGGTCTAAATTGCTAATCAGTAACTTAAATCATTTTGTAGGTTAATAATGATTTTTATTAAACTCGGGCAGTTCTTATCAGCTTCGATCTATTCCTTCGAAAGTGGCTGGTGCATCATAAGGTTCTCAATGTATTTAGTTATATCCTGAACCTTCATTTTTTGCACTACATAGCTATGTTTCCCATTTGGATCGTCCGTCCACGTATTGCTACCATTGGTGTTTATATGAATTTTGCCCTTTTTAAACTCAAAAAAGCCATTCGTTCCAAGCACGCCAATCAGCACAGCCGTTTGATCCCAACTCATGCGCCCAAGGCTATCCTCTTTAGCTTTAGGCATACAAATACGAAACACATCTTTCACCGGGCTGTTTGCGATGTTTGCGTTATGTATCAGAGTATAACCAGTTTTAATCCTTTCGCCAATTTCATAGCCACTAAAAACTATTTTGGCAGGCCAGTTCTCATACGCATATTTCGATGATACTGTATCTTTATAAACATTGAATTCTTTACCGTTTGGAAAAGCGCCTGCCATGGAAACCAACAGTTTCACCTTTTGAGCCACCAATTCTTTTCCTGATAAAGGAGAGTATTTGTCGGGTTCCGATTGTAATAAGTCCGACAAATTGGTAAGAAACCCAATAGTAACAATTGTTACACTTGTATCGGGTTGTACTGCCAAAATTTTTCGATACAATTCAACGGCGTCCAATACATCGCTATTTTTTATAACAGAATGAGGGTATTCAGCTATAAGTGTATCCGACCAGCCTTGCCAGTCTCTGTCAGTCAAAGCATTACCCGTTGGTACACCAATAGGTATATCTGGGCGCTTGAAATAGGTATTGAAAACATTGAGAACTGCAGCTACGTTTTTGTATTTTGTACTGGCTATTGTGGCTAAAATTTCTACTTTCCCGCTGTCTGCCAAAGCTTGCAATACAGCCATTGCGCCCACATCATCGTAATCTGCACCAAAATCGGTATCAAAGATTAAGCTCACTTTCGGGGGCTTACTACTGTTCTTCGTGCAGCTATAAAAACCCATCCCAATCAATAGAAATACTAAGATCAGCAAATTAAATTTTCTCATTTTTTATCAATTTCTAAATGCATAAATTACTTCTTAAACACTGATTCTATTTTTCAAACCTAGCTTCACAATCCGGCTTGTTTCATAGTCTTTAATCGAAAACACACTTTATATTTTCCTTTACTTCACCCCAACTATATGTATTCCGGCGCAGCGGCTTCCGCCTGGTGCTTCATCATCAATACCGAAAAGAGTGCTGATTTTTACCACATCTTTTGGCACTTCATACCAGATTTCGGCTAAAGAATGTGTTCCTAAACCTTTTGGATATATTTTCCCGGCAATAGTTATTGGTTTGCCATCTAAAGATGTATCTTTCCTCAAGGAGCCATACGGCTGACTTGCTGAAATGGCTGTTATGTCGCTCAGGAATATTTCTGTTCCATCGGCTTTCAGGAATCGGGCGTTTGCTAAGGAAACATGATCCCAACCAGTGTCGTTGTCCGGATCATCAATAATGATTCCAACTAATTTGCAGCCATTTATGTCGCTTTCCACTAAATCCGCTTCTTCTTTGTATTTGCGTGTTTTACCGGTTTTCAATAATTGAAGCATTTCATAACTAATCGTTGAATAATTGGCTTCAATTAATCCTGCATTAAATGCTTTGGCTTTGATAGTAGTGTTTGCATTTATTTTGAAAGGTGTTTTGTATGGGATTGATTTTTTAGTTGGTTCGCTTCCGTTTGTTGTGTAGAATATTTGTGCAGAAGGAGTTTTACAGGAAAGACTTATTTCATCTGTTGAAAATATTCTAAATCTTGCCGGGTTGAAAGTAACGCCTTCGGCAACCGGAGTTGTTTTTATCTGGCTCATGAAGTCGGAAGTGGCGGATGTTGGCGATATTCTGTAACTAAATGAAGTATTGGATACTGGAAGCTGATATTTGGGCAATGTTTCCGGGCCGCAACTTCCGCCGCCTAAACCTTCCTGACGGTAATCAATTCTTACATAAACATCTTCTTGTGGTGTAACTGCGCTGATGCTTTTTTTATCCATATCCGATTCGCGATAATGCAACGCAGTAGCTTCTACGTAAGGATGTCCAACAATTGAAATTCCTTCGCCGTTTCCGTTGGTTAAACTTACCCAGCGAACTTCGGTGTGATTTCCGCAGGTTTGCGGACGCGAATATGGAAAGAATTGTTGTGTTACAGTTGATGTGTACAATCCGGTTTTTGAACCGCTGTTTCTGTCAATATAATTTTCCCAAGGGCCTTCGCCGTACCAGCTTAGATTTTCATACTCTTTTGACAAACATAATTCAGAGCCAATTCGTGGCAGTGTGAATGTTCCAAATTTAGTTGCAAGCTCCAGGAATTCTATATCGCTGTTTACAAATATATCGCCGTTCGCAAAAATGCGGTAAGTAACCGTATTGTTCAGGAGATTTTTAACAGAAGGAGATTCTATGTTTTGCTTTGCAGAAATTTCAATGAATCCTACTTTTGTTTTGAAAGCTACATCTGCTTTGGCTATTACCAATTTATCCAGACCGAATTCTCGCCATTTGTCTGACGGAGTGTTTTCGCCCCACCATTTTTCATCGTTGTCGGTTGGTGCGCGGAACAGATCCAATTGGTATCCGGTTTTGAACAGGCTTTTCCCATTGAAAACGAAATTCTTTATCGTTCCTGAATTGTCAACGTTAACAGTAAAATTACTTCCTGTTACAAAAATTCCGTCTTTGTCTTTCTTTACTTTCAAACTTTTGTCGGTTTTGTTCCATGAATAAACTACGGGTGAATAATCCGGGTTTAAATTAAATTGTTCCCAGGCTACAACGTGTCCGGCTTCGGCATACAATGTTTTTTGTTTCAAAGTAAATTCAAAGTTTACCAAATATTCTGTATTCGGTTTAAAATCAATTGTTCCGTAATTCAGATTTATTTCTTTTTCTTCACCAGCATTTACCAGAAGTTTTCCGTAATCGCCTTCTTTCACTATTTCATTTCCAGCTTTTATTGTCCAGTGAAGATTTAAGTGTTCAAGGTTCATTGCTTCATAGCGATTTTCAATTTTGAAAATTCCTTTTTTCACATCTACCGCCGAAACTTTTAACGGTTGAATAATATATTTATATTCATTTAATTCCGGTTGAACTGTTCTATCGCCTAACACCATGCCATCGAATCCAATCCAAGGGTCGGAGCGAGGGTCGTTCATTTCGCCACTGTTTGCGAGAAAAGGTTTGCCGTTCTTGTCTTTTGTCCAGAACGACTGGTCAACCCAATCCCAAATATATCCGCCTTGTGCGTTAGGAATTGTATAGGTTGGTTCCCAGTATTCTTTAAGGTTTCCGCACGAATTACCCATTCCATGCGCATATTCGCACATAATCACCGGGCGTTTGTTGTTTTTTGCTGTATTTGTATACGCTTCAACTGTTGGATACATCGGTGAAATAATATCAACGCAAGGGTCTAAGTCGGCCGGATTGTAATGAACCGGGCGGGTTGGATCGTTCTTCTTGCAATATTCCGCCATTTTAACATGGTTTGGGCCAAAACCCGATTCGTTACCAAGCGACCATTGATAAATACAAGCGTGGTTTTTGTAAGGCTCAAGATTTCCGGCTATACGGTCGATGAAAGAGGCTTCCCAGCTTGGGTCTTTCGAAAATCTGTCCCAATATCCATGCGATTCCAAATTTGTTTCAGCACAAAGATAAAGTCCATATTGGTCGCAGAGTTCGTACCAGCGTGGAGTATTTGTATAATGGCAGGTTCGCACTGCGTTTATGTTGTATTGCTTCATTAACTTTATATCCTGAAGCATTGATTCTTCTGTAATATAACGTCCCATATTCGGGTCGTGCTCATGGCGGTTCACACCGCGAACAATCACACGTTTTCCATTCACTTTCAATACACCATCTATAATTTCTATTTTACGGAAACCCACTTTGGAAGGTAAGATTTCCAGTATTTCATTTTTTTCATTCAGAAGTGTGATTACCAGATCGTATAAGAAAGGATTTTCGGTATTCCATTTCGTCGGGTTTTTAACTTGTTGCGCAAATTTAATTGCAACTTTGCCATCAGCAAATGTTGTTACTGAGGAAGTTGCATCGCTGATTATTTCGGCTTTTGTAACCGGGTCAATTAAACTGATTTTGCATTTATACGAAGGAAGAACAGCAACTTCGCCTTTTTTCGTCTTACTCTTTTTCTTTTCTTTTTCGATAACAACCGGTATTACATTCTTGTTTTTAAGTTGAATATCGATGGAAAAGGTAGAATTAGTGTACGTTTGGTCGAAATCGGTTACATATTTAAAGTCCGAAATAGCAACTTTAGGCACCGAATAGATGAATACATCGCGGAAAATGCCGCTCAGGCGCCAAAAATCCTGGTCTTCCAGGTAACTACCATCGGAAAAACGATAAACCTGAACTGCAATTAAGTTTTGTCCGGGTTTCAGAAAAGAAGTAACATCAAATTCCGCCGGACAATAGCTGTTTTCGCTATATCCAACTTGTTTCCCGTTAATCCATAAATAAAATGCGGATTCAACGCCATCAAAATTTAAATAAACCTGGCGACCATCCCAATCGGCAGGCACTTCAAACGAAGTGCGATAGCTTGCAACAGGCAAATAATCGTGTCCGACTAATGGTGGATTTTTTGCATCGAACGGATACGTTACATTTTGAAAGATAGGCTGTCCAAAACCTTGTAATTCGATACTGCCGGGAACTATAACATCCTTCCATTTGGTTACATCATAATCTGTTTTATAGAAATCAGCTGGAGCAAGTTCCGGTTTTTCCACATAAAAGAGTTTCCATGTACCATTCAAGCTCTTGTAATACGTCGATTTCTTCAAATCGAGCGTAACTGCACTCGCATGGTCCTGAAACGGTATAACCTTCACGTGGTAAGGCTCTTTGTTTATTCCAAAAACAGCCTGATTCTCCCAGGGACCTGACTGACTGTATGCCTGCACAAAAAGCAAGGCAAACAGAGTGGCTAAAAATGTGATTTTCTTCATAAAAACAAGTAAGAATTATGTATCCTGATTTATAGTAAGTGTATTTATTACACGCAAAGTTAACTCATTTCATTTATGCGAAAAAATTTATTAGAATTTATTTTTACTTCGTTTTATTTGTGTTTAATTTCG
>JBBSDG010000184.1:0-8612 GCA_038249635.1 Bacteroidales bacterium
GCTTTGCTGATTAAAGGTCCAAAATCGTGCGGGAAAACTGAAACTGCCAAACAATTTGCTGAAAGCATTCTGCAGGTTGACCGCGATGAACAGGTACCCATCGTAATGAGCGTTAATCCCAAAATTTTACTCGAAGGGAAAACACCCAGGTTAATAGATGAGTGGCAGGAACAGCCTAAGTTGTGGAATTATGTGAGGCACGAAGTGGATGACCGGAAAAAGAAAGCTCAATTTATTTTGACCGGCTCTGCAAATCCTGAAGAAGAAATAAAATTGCATAGCGGAGCCGGAAGATTTACAATTGTTGAAATGCAGACAATGGCATGGCAGGAAATGGGTTATTCATCAGGCATGGTAAGCCTCCATACATTATTGCAAGGTAAAGCCGTCGCGTATTCTGACAATAGTCTATCTGTTGAATTGATAGTTGAAAGAATGATAAAAGGAGGTTGGCCCGCATTGCTGAACACTTCGCTTCATGAGGCGATGCTAGTAAACAGAAGTTATATCGATTTGCTGGCAGAAGCAGATATGAGTCGGGTTTCGAATGTGAAACGCGATCCTCAAAAAGTTCGTTCATTGCTTCGTTCAATTGCCCGGAATATTGCCACTTTAGTTGATAATACTACGTTGGAAAAAGATATTAAAGCGGTTGAAGATAGCGATTTATCGCGCCCTACAATTATTGATTATCTGAATGCCTTGTCGCAATTGATGATATTTGAAGAACAACCCGCATTTAACACACATATACGTTCGTCCGCTTCATTGCGCAAATCTCCAAAGAGACATTTTTGTGATGTTTCGCTTGCTATTGCTGCATTAAAATTAGATAAAATCAGTTTGATGAACGATTTGAAATATTGCGGATTTTTATTTGAATCGCTGGTATATCATGATCTTAAAATGTATGCCCGGGCAAATGACGCCGAAATTTTTCATTACAGAGACTCAACAGGTTTAGAAGTAGATGCAATCATTCAACAAAATGCCGGGGCATGGGCGGCATTTGAAGTTAAACTAGGAATAGGCATGCTCGATGAAGCTGCAAAAAAACTGTTGAAATTTAACGAACTGACTGATAAGGATAAGTATGGGAAACCGGTATCCTTGAATATTATAACCGGAACAGGAATGAGTTTCACGCGACCTGACGGTGTAAATGTAATATCATTGGCTTCGTTAGGTAAATAAGGAATTATTGCCAGGTTACTTCCCTTTAAAAAGCAAATTAATAACAGATGAAACTCCTTCAAATCAACACATCGGTTAATTCAGGCAGCACAGGCCGAATTGCAGAAGAAATTGGCAAACTGTTGATTGCTAACGGGCATCAAAGCATCATCGCATTTGGAAGGGGTAATCAGCCTAGTGAATCGGAAACTATCAGGATCGGGAATGATTTGGATATTAAATGGCATGGTTTAAAATCAAGGTTGTTCGACCGTCACGGTTTTGGATCAGGTAATGCCACAAAATTGTTTGTAAAACAGGTTGAGCAATTAAAACCGGATATCATCCACTTTCATAACCTGCATGGCTATTATTTAAATGTTGAAGTGTTATTTAAATACCTGCGTTCAGTCAATATTCCAATTGTCTGGACTTTTCACGATTGCTGGCCCTTCACAGGTCATTGCAGTTTTTTTGATTATGTGAACTGTTTCAGATGGAAAACAGGATGCTTCAGTTGTCCCAATAAACACGGATATCCCGAAAGCCTTCTGATTGATAATTCGAGAAATAACTATAACCGGAAAAAACAGTTGTTTTCTTCAGTAAAGCAACTGCAAATTATCACACCATCAAACTGGCTAAGCAACCATGTTACCGAATCATTTCTAAAAGGTTATCCGGTTCAGACCATACACAATGGAATAGACCTCACCGTTTTTAAGCCAATGGCAGATGATGCAATCAGGGTCAAATACAACCTGGGGAACAAGAAAATTATTTTGGGAGTTGCCAGTACCTGGGACCGGCGCAAAGGACTCGATGATTTTATCCGTGTTAGTTCACCAATTGGCGATGAACTACAGATTGTATTGGTGGGATTAAATACCGACCAGTTGAAAGACCTGCCACAGGGTATCATGGGTATTGCAAGAACAGAAAATACAAATGAATTGGCAGCGCTCTATTCAGCAGCCAGCGTATTTGTCAATCCTACCTATGTGGATAATTTCCCTACTACGAATCTGGAAGCACTTGCCTGCGGAACTCCCGTAATCACCTACAATACAGGTGGTAGTCCGGAATCAATTGATGCAAATACTGGAATCGTTGTAGTAAAAGGAGATATTAATGGATTGCATGAAGCGATCCTGGAAATTACGGCAAAAGGAGAAGCTCATTATCAGCCACTTTGCAGGGAGAGAGCAGTCAGCCTTTTTAATAAAGACGACCGGTATATGGATTACCTGCATTTATATAAGCAGCTGTTGGCAGAAAAAAACAGGAAGCCGGAAAATGGATAAACCGGAAGTTTTGCAAAATAAAACGGTTACAGGCGATAGTAAACAGCCCGTCGTAATCATCAACCAGGATTCAGGTTATTTGATGATTGATATTGCGAATGCTTTCGCGGCAGCGCAGATTCCCTGTACCCTGATAGCCGGCCGGTTGGTTACGCGCGATCAGCCATTGAACAGTCAAGTTTCCTTTAAAAAGATTATAAAATACGACCGGCGAAGTACCGTCCGGCGCTTGTTTACGTGGTCGGTCGCCTTTATACAGTTGCTATTCCTGATCTGGTTCCGTTACAGGAAAAGCCGTTTACTGATTGTATCAAATCCACCATTTGCAACCTTACTCCCACTCTTCTGCAGCAACCGATTTTCGTTATTGATTTACGATGTTTACCCGGATGCACTCACTGAATCAGGTGTTTTCTCTTCCGGTTCATGGGTGGTACGCAACTGGCAGAAAGCCAACCGGAAGGTTTTCGGAAAGGCGGACCGGATCATTACGATTACGGAAGGGATGAAAGGCGTCGTGCAAAAATATGCGGAGGTTCAACTTGTCGAAGTAATTCCTGTCTGGACAGACAATACTTTTCTGAAGCCTGTCGCAAAGCTGGCCAATCCCTTCGTAAAACTTCAGGGACTGCAACACAAGTTTGTAGTACTGTACTCAGGAAACCTGGGGTTTACGCATGATATTGAGGCAATTGTTGATCTGGCAGCGTTGATTGATCATCCGGATATCGAGTTTCTGATTATCGGGGAGGGAGAGAAAAAAGCGCTATTACAGCAGAAAATTACAGACCTGCAACTGACCAACTGCCGGATGCTGCCCTACCAAAAACCCGAAGATTTGCCTTTTACACTGGCTGCAGCAGATATTGCCATCGTAACCCTTGGGAAAGGAGCGTCGAGGTTAAGTGTTCCGAGTAAAACTTATAATTTAATGTCTGTGGGAGCGCCGTTGCTGTGTATTGCCGGACAGGATTCCGAACTGGCATCGCTGGTAGCACGTTACAGGATAGGGCGTTGTTTTGGAGCAGATCAGCTTGCCGATATGTGCAGTTTTGTCCTCGAAATGGTGGATCATCCCGAACAACTGCAGGAATTGCGATCGAATTCCCTGAAAGCCTCGCTGGATTTTGGTGTTGAAAATGCAAAGAGATTTATTTATTAATTGATGAAAGTATTATTTTGCCACCAAGGCACAAATGCACAAAGATTCACTAAGTTTAAACATCTAATATTCATTTCTTTGTGAACCTTGGTGTCCTAGAGACTTAGTGGCGTTCTTTATCTTTTGACTTATCTATATTGATGCAAGATATCCATGTGAACTGGGCTTATTACCCGATGGTAAACCATCTATCTCAGAAGCAAGAGAGTTTTACAACCTGGGTAAAATGATATATGAATCGGCAAAACAAGAATGATAGTGGCGGGTTTGAGGAATATAGAAAAATCAATATTAAGTGTAAAACTGCCTGAATGGTTGAAAATGAATCATTGGGATGCCGAACCTGTTCTGTATCACACTTCACTTTTTGATACCTGTGCTGGTTTGGTTGATTACAGGGATAGGGAAATCACGCTGAAAATATCGGGAACTGCAAGGGCAATGATGGAATGTTTAGCCCTGAGTCCTGAGCGGTTCGCATTATCGGAAGCTTACGAACTGATGGAAGGTTTGAATGCATTGCGCCCCATGCAGGTACAGGAACTGCTGGAGCAATGTAAATCAATAAAAACCAAGCGATTATTTCTATATTTTGCCGAAAAAGCCAATCATGCATGGCTTAAATATGTCGATACAACTTCGGTCGATCTGGGTTCGGGAAAAAGAATCATAGTTACTAATGGAGCGCTTACTTCGAAGTATGAATTACTATTAATAACACCTTGCAAACCTGCGATAAACACTGTGAAATAAAATCCTGTGCAGCAATAAGCTTTTTAATTGCAGGAAATAATGATTGACCAAAAAGAGGCGTTTCAAAACAAAACAGGCCTGATTAAACGCGACTTGGTTTTGGACAATTATTTGAGCACAAGTCAGGTGGTAGTTATAAGCGGGGTGCGCCGTTGCGGAAAATCGTCGTTGCTGTTTCTTATCAAGGAAGCAATGGGTTTAAGCGAAAGCGAATTTTGTTATTGTAATTTTGATGATGAAAGAATATTGGAAATGGACAGGGACAAACAAGTTCCTGTAATAATGGCGACAAATCCTCAACTTTTATTAATAGGAGATACACCGCGATTAATTGACGAATGGCAGGAACAACCCGAAATTTGGAATTATGTAAGGCACGAAGTGGACGTCCGAAAAGCAAAAGGACAGTTTATTCTAACCGGTTCGGCCAATCCAAATGATGACATAAAACTGCATAGCGGAGCAGGGCGATTTACAGTGGTGCAAATGGACACCTTGTCCTGGCAGGAATTAGGGTATTCGACCGGAATAGTTAAGGTTTCCGACTTGCTGCAAGGGGCCCCGCCAAACTATTACGAGGCCGGGATTTCGCTCGATTTCATTATAGATAAATACTGGATTCATTGTAGAAAAAGGAGATATTATAGGTTTGCATGCAGCCATCCTGAAAATTACGGCAAAGGGAAAAGCATATTATCAGCCACTTTGCAATGAAAGAGCAGTCAGCCTTTTTAATAAAGACGACCGGCAAAGTACCGTCCGGCGCTTGTTTACGTGGTCAGTCGCCTTTATACAGTAGCTATTCCTGATCTGGTTCCGTTACAGGAAAAGCCGGTTACTGATTGTTTCGATTACGGAAGGGATGAAAGGCGTCGTGCAAAAATATGCGGAGGATCAACTTGTCGAGGTAATTCCTGTCTGGACAGACAATACTTTTCTGAAGCCTGTCGAGAAGCTGGCCAACCCATTTGTAAAACTTCAGGGATTGCAAGACAAGTTTGTGGTACTGTACTCGGAAACCTGGGGTTTACGCAAGGGTATTGAAAAGCTCCCCCTCTTCCATAAATTCACTACTAAAGAATATTCAAAAAATACACTGTACTGAATAAATATGACTATATTTGTTCAGTACAACACAAAAAATGATTAAAAAGATAATTTATCAGCAACTTGAAGAGCGCAATGTATTGCTAAAAAAAGAATACATGGGTCGTATTAACGACACATCAAAATCTGAATATTTAAATACTTCGCTTATAAAACTGATAACAGGTCCACGAAGGGCTGGTAAGTCTGTGCTGGCTTTGCAGTTGCTCGAAAATCAAAACTTTGCCTACCTCAACTTCGACGACGATTTGCTTTTGAAAAACTTTAATGAAGACGCGGTAATAGAAGGTCTGAGCGAGGTTTTTACAGGATACAGCTATTTGTTGCTTGATGAGATACAAAATCTTCCCAATTGGGAATTATGGGTTAACAAGCTTTATCGCAGGGGAGTAAATCTGATAATTACCGGTTCGAATGCTAAACTGCTTTCGCACGAAATGGCATCGGCACTAACAGGACGATATATTCAGCTTACTGTTTTACCGTTTAGCTTTTCTGAAACAATCAGGTTTAATAAACAGTCAAATCATGCTGAGACAGTTGCTACACCTACCCAACAAGGAAAGGTGCTGAGTTTGCTTCAAGGCTATTTATTTAATGGCGGATTTCCCGAAACAGTTTTAAATCCGGGAATCCTGAAAAATTATCTCACCTCGCTTTTCGACTCAGTGTTGCTTAAAGATATATTAAAACGTTTCAACGTGCGGCAAACACAACAGTTATATGATTTGTCAAACTACCTGCTCTCAAATTACACCAATCTTTTTACGTACAACCAAATTAAAGAATCGTTGGGTTTTAGAAGTGTCGCCACCGTTCAGAAGTTTATGGGGTATTTATACGAAACATATTTGTTTCAGCATTTAAAACGTTATGATGCAAAAATTAAAAATCATCAAAAGGCAGCTCAAAAAATTTATTGTATTGATAATGGATTTATTCAGGCACGTTCATTCGAATTATCGCCCAATTATGGCAGTTTACTAGAGAATACTGTTTTTATTGAATTACTGCGACGCAACTACAACCCCGAATTAGATTTGTTTTATTATCGCACACGTAACAACCGTGAAATTGATTTTCTTGTCAGAAAAGGTCATAAGATCGAACAATTAATTCAGGTTTGCTATGATATAACCCGGCCCAAAACCTTAAAAAGAGAGTTGGATGCATTCATTGAAGCAGCAACAGAATTGAATTGTGAACGTTTATTACTAATTACCTGGGACAAAGAGGAACAGCTTAAAGCTGATAAGTTCACCGTACAACTCATCCCTGCTTATAAATGGTTAAATAACAGATGGGAAGTTTAATCCTTATGAATGGATGGTGGAGGAAGTGTTGAAAAAATGAATAAAACAAAAATGTGTTTATACATAATTTGTTGGAGAAATTGTCTGCATCGGGTGCTATGCTTATCAAAGGGCCAAAATCGTGTGGGAAAACTGAAACAGCCAAACAATTTGCAAAAAGTATATTGGAAATGGACAGGGACAAACAGGTTTCTGCTATAATGGCAACAAATCCTCAACTTTTATTGGTAGGGAATACGCCGAGGTTAATTGATGAATGTCAGGAGCAACCCGAAATATGGAACTATGTAAGGCACGAAGTGGATGACCAGAAAAAGAAAGCTCAATTTATTTTGACCGGTTCTGCAAATTCTGAAGAAGAAATAAAATTGCATAGCGGAGCCGGCAGATTTGCCTTTTACACTGGCTGCAGCAGACATAGCCATCGTAACCCTTGGCAAAGGAGCGTCGAGGTTAAGTGTTCCGAGTAAGACCTACAATTTAATGTCTGTTGGAGCGCCGTTGCTTTGTATTGCCGGGCAGGATTCCGAACTAGCATCGCTGGTAGCGCGTTACAGGATAGGGCGTTGTTTTGGAGCAGATCAGCTGGCCGATATGCGCTGTTTTGTCCTCGAAATGGTGGATCATCCCGAACAACTGCAGGAATTGCGATCGAATTCTCTGAATGCCTCGCTGGATTTTGGTGTTGAAAATGCAAAGAGATTTATTTATTAATTGCCATTGGTTTAAACCAACGGCAATTAATAATGTTAAAATATTTATTGAATAATGCTTTATCGTTCGATCTTCAAACCGGTAATTGACTTTTCAGTCGCTTTTATTGGTCTTATCATCCTTTCACCGGTTTTACTAATCATTACACTGCTACTTTGGGCGGCAAACCGAGGTAATCCGTTTTTCTTTCAGGATCGCCCTGGCAAGACTGGGAAGATTTTCAGATTGGTGAAATTCAGGACCATGAATAACCGGAAAGACAGAAACGGAAAACTCCTCCCCGATCATGAACGGCTTACCACTGTTGGCCGTATGATCCGCTCCCTTTCACTGGATGAATTGCCACAATTAATCAGCATCCTAAAGGTGATATGAGCCTTGTAGGTCCCCGCCCGTTGCTGGTCAGATACTTACCCTTATATACTCCAACGCAGTCGCGACGGCATCTTGTTCGTCCCGGAATAACAGGCTGGGCTCAGGTCAACGGACGCAACACCATCAGTTGGGAACAGAAGTTTGAATATGATGTCTGGTATGTCGACCATATCGGTTTCTTGCTGGATATCAGAATTCTGTGGATGACTGCTGTTAAAGTATTTAAAAGAGAGGGAATCAATTCTGCGGCTACGTCCACCATGTCGCCTTTCCTGGGCGATAACGAAGGGAAGGCTTGAAATGGAAAAAATGAGACAGGGAGATAAAATAATTATGAATTCTGAATTATTTACCATTAATACTTCAATTTCATTTAGGCCTGATCCCGAGAATTCGGGATAATCTCAATAACCACCGGTTTAGCCGGTGGAAAGGAGTAATACTAAATCCTGAGCCCTGCAAGGGTTCAACCCCTACGGGGCTGTTTCATTTCCTTCATTTTGCCCGTGGGTTGTCACCCACGGTTATTGAGATACACCCCCTTCAGGGGAAAGACCAAATTGCCTTAATTAAACAACTTTGATTTTCGAATCGTCAAATTTTTCATCGCAGAATCAACCAATTTTCAAATTACATTAACCTTTATCCTTTATCCTTTATCCTTTAACCTTTATCCTTTAACCTTTATCCTTTAACCTTTATCCTTTAACC
>JBBSDG010000185.1:0-8543 GCA_038249635.1 Bacteroidales bacterium
AAGCGGATAGGCGATGCCACCTTCCTTAAAGCAGATGGAAAGTCAAAAGCTTCGGTGCGATACTTTTCATTCTTTCCCTACATCAACGCATTGGAACAGGATACCGGACCTGGCCTTGGGCAATTCATTCTTGTCGCGGCAGGATACTTTTTGGTTTTTATAATAAACAGGCGTAAAAATAATGTGGTTGAATAACACGGGTTGTTATCTTTTAAAAATTGTTAAGTATGATGATAAAAGCCAGCAATATTCCTGCCTTTTTTCAAAAGGTATTATAAAAAATTATACCTTTGTCGCCTATTAAGTGGAAAAATTTGATTGCTTGCAACCACAAAAAAAAATGCTAAAACACATCTCCGCAAGCAGAACCTGATTCTTCCCTGAATTTTTTTTAAATTTTAAACTCTTAACCATATAGAGATGGGTTACTTATTTACATCAGAAAGTGTGTCGGAAGGGCATCCCGACAAAGTTGCAGACCAGATATCAGATGCTTTGCTCGATGAATTTTTACGCTTTGACCCCGAGAGCAAAGTGGCTTGCGAAACTCTTGTAACTACAGGTCTGGCTGTTTGTAGCGGCGAAGTTCGTACAACAGGCTACGTTGATATTCAAAAAATTGTTCGCCGTACCATCGAGCGGATTGGCTACACAAAAGCTGAATATCGTTTTGATAATAATTCATGCGGTGTTATTTCAACTATTCATGAGCAGTCGGAAGATATTTATATGGGTGTTGACCATGGTAAACCTGAAGATCAGGGTGCCGGCGACCAGGGGATGATGTTCGGTTATGCCAGCAACGAAATGGATAACCTGATGCCGATGCCGATAGAACTGTCGCATATCATGCTGCAGGAAATGGCTGCCATCCGCCGCGAAGGCAAAAAAATGAAATACCTGCGCCCCGACAGTAAGTCGCAGGTTACAGTTGAATATGATGAGCGGAACAGGCCTGTACGTATTGATACCATTGTGGTTTCGACACAACATGACGAATTTGTGCTACCGACTGATTCTACGCATGAAGCTGCAAAAAAGGCTGAAAAAGCCATGCAGGATCAGATTGCTGATGATGTTAAAAACATTCTTTTGCCACGCGTAAAACGTACGCTGCCGGCACGTGTCCGCAAGCTATTTGGCGATGATGTTAAATATTTTGTAAACCCAACAGGCAAGTTTGTAATCGGCGGACCTCATGGCGACACCGGTCTTACAGGTCGTAAAATTATTGTTGACACCTATGGAGGTAAAGGCGCTCACGGTGGCGGAGCTTTCTCAGGAAAAGATTCATCTAAGGTGGACCGCTCAGCGGCTTATGCTGCCCGTCATATTGCGAAAAACCTGGTTGCAGCAGGTGTTGCCGACGAAGTTCTGGTTCAGGTTGCATATGCAATTGGAATTGCTGAACCTGTTGGCGTTTATGTAAATACTTACAAAACCGCTAAAGTAAAGGATACAGAAGGTAAAAAACTTACCGACGGCCAGATTGCTGAAAAGGTTCACAAGATTTTCGATATGCGTCCTTATGCTATTGTTCAGCGTTTTGGATTGAAGAATCCGATTTTTGAACGCACTGCATCGTATGGTCATTTTGGCCGCGATTATTACACAGCCGAAGTTGAAGTTTATTACAAAAACGGCAGCACCCGCACCGAAAAAATCAACGGGAAAGACAAATATTTTAAAGAAGTTGAATTTTTTGGCTGGGAAAAAGTGGATAGTATAGATAAGATTAAGAAAGAGTTCGGACTATAGTTATTTGATAAGGATTATTGCTTTCCGAATTAAAGAAGAGGGGATGGGGAGAGTGGGAGAGTGGGTGACACGGAGACAAGGAGATAGAATTGCAATACTTTGGTTTCTCAACTAAGTCGATGCGGCAAGTAGATTTGCAAAGGACATTGATTTCAGCGTTAAATAAAAAGAGGCAGGCTTTTACAGTCTGCCTCTTTGCATTTTATCGCAGTGTCAGACACCTGAAAAAGGTGTGCAGAAACTGGGCCTAGAAAAGATTTTCCAGCAACTCATCATCCACCATATTTGGCAAAGTCACTTTCAGTCTTGGTTCTTTTTCCATGGCTCTTTTGATACTGAAAACAGCGCCCTCGTTGCGGGCCCAGCTTCGGCGCGAAATGCCGTTGTTAACATCCCAATGTAACATCATATTTATTCGCCGGTCACATTCGGGACTGCCATCGAGCAGCATTCCGAAACCGCCATTTATAACTTCGCCCCAGCCAACGCCACCGCCGTTATGCAGGCTGATCCAGGTAGCGCCCCGGAAACTGTCGCCTACAAAATTTTGCACGGCCATATCAGCCGTAAAGCTTGATCCATCGTAGATATTTGAAGTTTCGCGGTAAGGTGAATCCGTTCCGGAAACATCGTGATGATCGCGCCCAACCACAACAGGTCCTTTTAATTTGCCTTGTCGGATTGCTTCATTAAATGCAGTAGCAATGGCTGTGCGTCCGTCGCAATCGGCATATAAAATACGTGCCTGTGAGCCGACTACCAATTTATTCTGTTTGGCTTCCTTTATCCAATGAATATTATCCTGCATTTGCTGCATAATTTCGGGTGGTGATTCCAAAGCAAGCTTTTCAAGAACATCAATGGCGATCTGGTCGGTCAAATCCAGATCCGTTGGTTCGCCCGAAGCACACACCCAGCGGAATGGCCCAAATCCAAAGTCAAAACACATAGGTCCCATAATATCCTGAACATACGAAGGATAGCGGAATGTGCCATCCTGCTTCATTACATCGGCATCGGCGCGTGATGCTTCAAGCAGAAAAGCATTTCCGTAATCGAAGAAATACATTCCATTTGTTGTCAGTCGGTTGATGGCAGCTACTTGTCTGCGTAATGATTCCTGAACTTTTTCTTTGAATTTTGGAGGATCATAGGCCATCATTTGATTCGATTCTTCCAAAGAAAGTCCGGCAGGATAATAACCGCCAGCCCATGGATTATGAAGCGAAGTCTGATCGGAACCCATTTCTACTTCAATAGTTGAATCAGCCAGTTTTTCCCATAAATCGACAATATTTCCCTGGTAGGCAATGGAGACAGCCTTTTTCGCGACTTTAGCTTGTCTGATTCTTTCAATTATTTTATTTAAATCATCATAAACTTCATCAACCCAGCCTTGCGAAAAGCGGGTGTGCACTGCTTTTGGATTTATTTCGGCAACAACACCTATTGCTCCAGCAATTACGGCTGCCTTCGGCTGAGCTCCCGACATACCGCCAAGTCCGGAGGTTACAAACAGTTTTCCGGCAAGACCTTCGTTTGATTTTTCCACTTTTCGTCCGGCATTCAGGACCGTAATCGTAGTTCCGTGTACAATTCCCTGCGGGCCAATATACATATACGATCCGGCGGTCATTTGCCCGTATTGTGTAACTCCCAGCGCATTGAATTTTTCCCAGTCGTCGGGTTTCGAATAATTGGGTATCATCATCCCATTGGTAACCACCACTCTTGGCGCCTCCTTATGCGAAGGATATAACCCCATGGGATGCCCCGAATACATCACGAGCGTTTGCTCATCCGTCATTTCCGAAAGGTATTTCATGGTGAGCAGGTACTGAGCCCAGTTTTGGAATACTGCGCCATTTCCACCATAGGTAATCAATTCATGGGGATGTTGAGCAACAGCCGGATCAAGGTTATTCTGTATCATCATCATTATTGCGGCAGCCTGCTGACAATGAGCAGGGTATTGATCAATCGGCCTTGCAAACATCGGGTATTCAGGCCTGAAACGGAACATGTAAATACGACCGAAATTCTTCAGTTCATCAGCAAATTCTTTGGCAAGAACCTGATGATGCTCTGCATCGAAATAACGTAAAGCATTTCGGATGGCTAATTTTTTATCGGATGCTGATAATATGTCTTTCCGCACAGGGGCATGATTTACCTTCGAATCGTAAGGAATCGGTTGTGGCAAAAAGCCAGGTATTCCCTGCTTTATGGCTGATTGAAAATCATTCAGGTTCATAAGATAAATGAGGTGTTTGCTATAGAACTTTGGTTAAAAACCATGGCAAAATTAGTTTATTATCCTTGTGATTTGCCGTGGAGTGTAGAGATTTTTAAGTACTCTTAGTACTTCTTTCAAAACACAAACTGGAAAGCGATTTTCCATGCCATGTTTTCATTTGCCGTTGGCATGGTATAGGGTCCGTAACGATAAAACCACCCAATTCCCAGGTCGGTAACACCAAGCCGTATCATCTTATTTATTACAATACCCGACTCAAAATATCCTTTTTCAAAACTCTTCACACTTTCACCCAGGTGGTTTTCAGGATGACTCAGTGATCCGAATCCAAGGTTTGTAACAAGTTCAGGCTCAGGCGAAAAATATTTTGATCGGAAGAGCAGCGATCCGAAATTATGACTCAGGAATAAGCTGGCATACCTGTCGGAAGTAAATTCGCTCATCCTCATGGTGGCAAAACTACCGGGTGAATACAGATTAAACGAGATAAAGGATGCTCTTGCGTTAAAGAGATTTACATATGGGATATCGCGGTCAATCAAACCTGCTTGAAAGTTAAACGAAGTGGTTCCAACATATTTTGTAAAAAACGATTTGGTAACTTTAAGGTCGAAGCGGTTATAAATGTATTGACCGCCCAGAATGTTGTTAAAGCCATGTGTGGCAGCAAATTGAATGATCGGATACTCTGTTCCCAGCGAAAGAATGGAACGTGTATTTTTCATAAACTTTTCGCCATACGCATAACGCATAGTAAGGGAAGCTTCGGTAAAAGTAAAATCAGACGTGGTTACCAGGATGTTTTCGGTGGAATTAACCAGGTAGCTGTAATTGTACAGGGGTTCACGTTTATAAACTGAAAAGCCGGCTCCAAGCGTAAGATATTTTAAAATCCTCGAACTTACATCTGCTTTGTAACGCCGTGTGCGATCCATACGGCTGACCAGTATCTCGCGAAACATTTCAGGATTCAGCAGGTTACGGCCAAGTCCATAGGCATCGTCAACACCGGCCTCATCCACATCATCATAAAAAAATGCTTTCAGGTTAAAATTGCGGAACGGATCGAAAACTACGGTTCCGTCGGCTCCATATTTATATTTTTTATCCTTGAAACCGTAGGCTCCATAGCCACCAATCTTAAGCCAGGTACTAACTTTATTGGATGTTGAAATCTTTAAACCGGTACGGAAACCCTCGTGGCGATTCACCTTGAAAAGATTATCCAGATAAATGTCGATATATCCGAAGGTGATGGAGCCGGTCATCAGTGTATTAAGCTTACTGGTCATACGGTCGAAGTTTCGGGCTTTGCCGAGACTGTCCATAAACTGGTACGTCATTTGCTCTTTTGGAGTAATAGAATCTACCCGGTATTTATTCCATATTTCTTCCGGCTGGTCGTAGGCATCAGGCTGCACATCAACTTCGAAAACTTCAAACTGATTTTTTCTGAATTGGGGATTCAGGTTAATATCTTTGATGTAGCTTTTTCCACGACCCAGTATTTTTATGCTTCTTTTATGTATGCTGTCGATAACCACATCCCTTGTTTTAAAAACCAGGTCGGTATTAAGTTGCGATGGAAACCAATGTGTACTGTCGATAAAATCGTATGCTTGCTGGATTTTTACCGACACGGAACCCTCATCAATCGCCGGTTTGGCAATCACATTTCGTATTGCATAACCATTGGTGCTTATGGCAAGGGAGCCTTTGAGCCCGTTGAAATTAGTTTTAAGCAAAGGCCGGTATGAAATAACGTAGGTTGTATCGTAAGGATAAGGCTCAATGATAGTATCCTGAATTTCGAAATAATACTTTTTCAAACTGCCTTCCGAGATGGGATTAATGTAATCGGTGCCGACAATCCGGATCAATTCCTTGTAAAATGAAGTTGATTGAAGCTGCGAAATCAGAAATACAAACAACGGATCGCTGAAACCTGATACCCGGCTGGCGATGACTTTATTATAGTTATCTGCCGGAAATTTAAAATTTCGTTTCACAACGCTTTCCATGATAAAAAGGTGTTGTTTCCTAAAAAACTCTTTAACCTTAAGATAATTTTGAATATCTGTGATACTGTCGATCGGGGGAATACTATCTGTTTCGGGCCCGAATATGGTTTTTTCGTACGAAGTATATGAAAATGAAGGCAGATGCTCATGATCATTAATGTTGCGGTTGGCAATTACCTGGCTGATAATACGGTTGGCAGGATTTATTCCGGGCATTATTACAATTTCGGGGAGTTCGTATGCAATTTTATTTAAACGTATAATCACATCTTTGCCATCATTTTCAGGAATGAACTCCATGGGTTCATAGCCAATGTAACTGAGTTTAAGTTTTTGAACAGGTGTGGCGGATTGAAATATAAACCTGCCGTCGATATCCGAAATACATCCTTCGGGACCATCATTAACCTGGATACTGACAAAAGCAAGATCATCGCGTGTTTCGAAATCAACAATCCTGCCTTTTATTAAAGTCGTTTGAGCTGTTAACTGAAAGTTAAAGAGTATAAAAAGAAAAGGCATTAGTATATAGATTGCCTTTGTAATTCCCTGCATAAGAAGTTTTTGTAAAAGATTACAAAATTAGGCAAAGGAATGATACCATTGGCGGCTACTTTCAGCCCTTTTTCGGAAGGTGAGGTAAAAATGCTTATTTTTGGAGAAGGATTCCGATCTTGGGGCCAAATGCCAGGATTCAAGATTAAAATTCCAAATCTCAAATTCCGAATTCCGAAATCAAAAATCCGAAATCCTTCAAATGCCAGTCCACGAATCCATCCATGAATATTATCTCCACCAGCATCGTAATATCCAAAATTACCTTGAACTCTGCATGGTTCATGCTGATAAAGAGGTAGTTCATGAACTCAGACTCAGTATTAAAAAGCTCAGGGCTTTTCATAAACTGGCGGAGGAGTTATGCCCGGCCGAAGTGGATGAACTTATCCATATTAATAAACGGGTAAGACGGCTATTCAGGTTGGCTGGTCAATTGCGCGATACACAGGTGCAAATACATATGCTTGTTTTGATTCAGGATAATACAGAAATTGATTACCCTGAATTCAGTAAATGGCTCCTGAAGCGGGAGAAGAAGCGGATTTTGCGTTTTGGCAGAAAACCACTTCATCTTCTTTCGCATACCACTGCTGATGCTACTCTTCATAAAATCGGTGATTGGCTTGCTCTTGCCAGCGATGAATCCATTTTGAAAGGAGCCGCAAAGGTTCTGGCTGCTTTGAATGCAAAGGCTATGAAACTTTCTGCCGCAAAAATGAATGAGCAGGATCTGCATCTTATACGTACCATTATCAAACAGATAAAGTATATTTTAAATATTATGCATCATAGTTACCCCGATTTTAGATTCAGCGATGTGTCGGTTGATTCACTTCACAAAATTGAAACTTCTGTGGGGAATTGGCATGATAACCTTGTGAGGGTTGAATTACTCGATAAGTTTATAGGGAAATCAGATTTTGAAGCTGATTCACAACTACTTGCCAAATATCAGGAATTGTTTAAATACTGTAAAGCGGAATTGAATGTAGCTTATAAAGATGCTTACCGGATCGTACGAGATGAGTTACTCTGAAAAAAAGGATAAAAACTAAACCATTCAGAATCAGTTTTACAGTTTAGGATTCAAACGGTGCCTGTCCTTGTCGCGCAGGGTCTTCTTTTTCAGATTTTTATCAATTGCCGCTGTAAGATCAATGCCGGTTTGATTGGCCAGGCAAACCAACACAAACAAAACATCAGCCATTTCGTCGGCCAGATCAGCACCTTTGTCTGATTCCTTCTCGCTTTGTTCGCCATACCTGCGTGCCATAATCCGCGCCACTTCTCCGACTTCTTCCATCAGAAGCGCTGTATTGGTGAGCTCATTAAAATAGCGGACACCGGTGGTATTTATCCACTGGTTAATGGTTTGCTGTAGTTGTTCGATGGTCATATGAGAATTTTTGATTTCGGAATTCGGATTTCGGATCTGGAATTTAGATTTTGAGACTTGGGATTTGGATTTTGGAATCTTGGAAAGACCCCTCTGTCCTTCGGACATCTCCCCGTGTGCTTCGGCTCCGCTCAGCAACCAGGGAGAACCCATTGAACAACTACAGATGATTATTTAGAGTTTTAGAACTTGTAGCTTGGAATTTGATAAGATCTCTTGTCCTTCGGACATCTCCCAGTTGGGGAGAATCCATTGAACAACTATATATGATTATTTGAAGTTTTGGAACTTGGAACTTGGTTCTTTAACCCTGGTTCTTCATTCCTTCACTTCAAGTCTGAAACCCGTTCCATGCACATTTACAATCGAAATATCAGGATCATCTTTCAGGTATTTGCGAAGTTTGGTAATAAAAACATCCATACTCCGGCCAATAAAGTAATTATCGCTGCCCCAGACTGCATTCAGCGTTTTTTCGCGGGTGATAAGCTGGTTTTTATGGGCGTACAAAACCCGCAGCAATTCAACTTCTTTGGTGGTAAGTCCTATGCGT
>JBBSDG010000186.1:0-8432 GCA_038249635.1 Bacteroidales bacterium
ACAAAAAATAATGCTTCCAATTAAAATCACAGGTACTGGTTTATACGCTCCCGGCAAAGCCATTTCTAATTCCGAATTGATAAGCCTTACAGGGCTGGAATTCAAAACGGAAAAACTTGAAAGCAAGCTGGGTGTATTCAGTAGGCATATGGCACACTTGCGTGGAATTGCTGAAACAACAGCTGATTTTGCCACAAACGCCGCGCTCAACGCAATTGCTGACGCGGGACTTTCGGGCGAAGAAATTGGTCTTTTTATCGTTGGCACTGATACTCCTGAATACATTTCACCGGCAACCTCCATTATTGTCCAGGGACGAATTCAGAAAATGGAAACCTGGGCATCAACTTTCGATGTAAATGCTTCATGCGCAAGTTTTGCCATTGCTTTTGATAATGCGGTCCGGATCATGGCAACAGATACTACCATTAAATATGCTGTTGTAGTAGGAGTTTATAATATGCCGGCATTTCTGCGGCCTGATGACACATTCGGCTATTCGTTATTTGCAGACGGTGCAGGAGCCGTGGTGATTGGAAGATCAGAAGGAAATACTTCAGGATATATAGGCAGCCAGTTGCTTACCGATGGAACCCAGTTCGACTTTATCGGTGTATATGCCGGAGGAACTAAAATGCCTGTTACCGCCGAAGTACTTGAAAATAAACAACAAGGACTTTTAAGTTTACAGCTATTGCCTGGCGACCGCAATGTAAAGTTGTGGCCAAAGGTGGTAAATAAACTGCTGGTTAAATATAATCTTAAAATTAATGATATTGATCATTTTATTTTCACCCAGATCAACCACTCTGTAATTTACGAAGTGATGGAAATACTCGGGGTATCAATGACGAAAACAACGACCATAATGGATAAATATGGTTACACCGGTTCGGGTTGTGTGCCAATGGCATTTCATCATGCAGTAAGAGAAGGCCGGATAAAACGTGGCGATCGTGTGCTGTTTATGGCATCAGGAGCGGGGCTGGCTGTTGGGAGTAACCTTTTTGTTTATTAAAATTTCTTCTCTTTATGTCACATTCTACCGATCAAAGCATTCATGTGGGAATAGTAGGAACCGGGATTTATATTCCTGAACTGCGCATGACTGCTGCCCAGCTTTCAGCAGCTACCAATAACCAATGGAGTGAGGATGCAATCTCTAAAAAACTTGGCATAGTCGAAAAATCCATGCCTGGTCCGGGCGACGGAACCCAGGAAATGGGCGTACTTGCTGCACTCGACTGCCTCAAAAATACGAATACTCCGGCCGAAGAAATTGACCTAATTCTGTCCATTGGTGAAGAATGGAAAGAATATCCTTTAACAACTACCGGAATCTATATCCAGGAGCGTATCGGTGCTACCAATGCATGGGCCTTGGATATTCAGCAAAGATGCTGTACTTCGGTTGCCGCCCTTAAAATTGCAAAAGATATGATGATTGCCGATCCGGACATAAATACGATCCTGATTGCCGGTGGGTACCGGAACGGTGATTTTTTGGATTATACCGACAGTTCTGTTTCGTTCATGTTTAACCTTGCTGCAGGAGCAGGCGCAATACTACTGAAAAAAAACCTGGGCCGGAACGAATTACTGGGAACTCATATCATCACCGATGGAACAATGGCACGCGATGCAGGCGTGGAATTCGGAGGAACTGAAAAGCCGATTACCTGCGAGAATGCACATATAGCCCATCGCTCATTGCGTGTGTTTGATGAAAAGCATATGAAAGATCGCCTGAACGAAGTCTCGATGAAGAACTGGATGACTTGTATCGACAAAGCTTTTGTGAAGTCAGGTGTAAAAAAATCTGACATGGATTTCCTGGCGGCACTGCACTTCAAAAGATCATTGTATTTCAACCTTGTTGATGAATTAGGATTGAAGCCGGAACAAACCATTTACCTCGAAAACTACGGACACCTGGGTCAGATAGACCAAATACTCTCGCTCCACCTTGCCCAGCAAATGGGAAAAATTTCGGAAGGAAGCATTATTTCCATGATCGCCGCCGGAATTGGTTATGCCTGGGGCGCCAATGTTATACGATGGGGAAAATATAAGGTCTGATACATATTTGATTAACGTATAATATAGTATATAAATATGTTATGATACGTTAATCATTTAAAATGTCTTTAAGTCAACCTTGTATAATGCTCTATTAATTCGTTACTCAATATTCAATTAAATACTTTTAACCCACTAAATAATAATCATTTAAAACCCCAACCAAAATGAAAAACAAAGCTTTCTTATTTTTATCCATTGCCCTCGCTGTTGTTATCGGAATGTCCTCCTGTAGCAAAGATGAAAACACGGCTCCTACCATTAAATCAGCAGTATTATCGGCTGACAATAAAACAATTGCCGTTACTTTTTCAGAAGCTGTTTACTCCAAAGCTGATGTAACAGGAGCGCTCGACGCCACTTCGCTTTCTGTTACTGCTCCTACAGCTATTAAATTTACGTACACTGTTACTCACACAGCCGGAAGCACCACCGCCACTGTCAATCTTGCAATCACTTCCGTTATCCAGGGAACTGAAAAATTCACCCTTAAACCGGCTTCGGCAACAGCAATCTATGACAACGAAGGAAAAGCTATGGAAGCAACAGAAATGCTGGAAACCAATATCGCTGCAAAAGACTTAGGAATTATGGGCAGCTGGATTTCTGAAGGCACCAATGTTGCTCCTCTTTTAGTTACTTATTTTAAAGTGCTGAAAGTTACCGCTGAATTCAAAACTGACTACACTTACAAAGTTAACCAGTTTAACATCGGCAATGCCACCATTACTCCTGATCTCGTATTTACAGGCACTTATGTTATCGCCAAATCAACAACCGGCAAAATCTGGACAATTACCTGCAACCAGGAACTTCCTTACACAGCCGTAGCTTCAGGTATTTTCGAAATAAAAACCAGTCCCGAAGTTCTTTGGTATGAAGTAGTTCAGACTTCAGGTACCCAGAATGTACCCCCAACTCCTGTAGCCGGCTTTGGAAGCTCAAACGGAGGAACTCTTGGAGTACTGAATATTCAGAAATTTGTACGCGTTCCTTAATCTACCTGCTTTGCTTTAAAGTAGAATATTGAAAGATAAATAAATTAAGGCAAAGCCGTTGTGATTATCATTAGCGGCTTTGCTTTTTTTTAACACTATAAATCAGCACCATGAATAAGACTTCAATACTTCTTTTGGCAATATTATTGGCTTCGGCTCAAGTGTTGTCAGCTCAGGACTCAATTAAGAACCAAGGTTCTGAAGCCAATAAATTCAACCTGTTCAGTAAGGACATGCCTTACAATGCCAAAGCAAATAAGGAGTTCCAGTTTCTTGCATTTTTTATAACCCAGGGAGTCAACTCCAATATGTACCCGAAGGCCAGCCTTTTCAACGGACAGTTAGTCGGCAGACTATTCGGGCCAAATTCATCAACCACTTCCGATACGTGTACCTCAAATTATTTCGAGCAACGCATCATTCCGTTCTTTATTTACCAACCCAAACTATTTAACGGGAAAGCGATTTTAAGAACTTCGTTCGAAATCGACTGGACCTGGGGCGACCAGGCTTATGGCATCAGTGGTAATAAAGGAGGCGCTATCAATGCCGACCAGGTGAATATTCAGACGCAGAATGTTGAACTGGAACTTATCCCACATAAAAACTTTGCTATAAACCTGGGTTTGCAAAGGTTATTCGACACACCTTACAATCCCTACCGTACCATGTTCGACAAGATGGCTACCACCGGCTACCGGCTTGCATACTGGGGAACAGACGCAGTAGGTATTTCAGCCAGGTACGACGGAGATTTTCAGAAAGTGAAAGCCGGCTATTACCTGCTTTACGAAAACAATACTGAAGCTGATGATGATGTTACTTTAAGCGAATTGGTTTACCACCGTAAACTGAGCATGAAATGGAATGCAGGCGGTTCAATTTATTATGTCCGCGACCGCGGCAAAGGCCAGGGCGGAGTATCAGTATTCGGCGAAGGGCTTACAAGTACCCTTGCCGCTTACAACGGTTCATTTGTATTTGATATGCAACGCGATTATAAGGCAGATATCGTCTGGCTGGGAGCCACAGTAAGCAGGAATCCCGATTTTTTGCTTGATCCGTTCCAGTTAACCGGGTTTGTAAATTATAATCTGGGAACCACCCGTTCGAAGGTTGGAGATAGCTACGAGAAATCGACCGACATAGGTGGTTTTGCGGGAAATATAAGAGCTGCCTACCGTTATGGAGTTACTGTAAATGATTATTTTTCAGCCGATTTTGTTTATGCTTCGGGCGATCAGAACGGGATTACCGACAAAAAATATAAAGGAGTAATTACCGGAAACAGTTGGGGTATGCCATCCAGTATTTTTGTTGGAACCGGAGGATACCTGTTGTTTCCACATGCTAATGTTGTTAACCGATTCACGCCGGTGGTTTCCGATATTTCCAATATGGGTTATGGACTGATCGGGGGCACTTTGAATGCTTATCATGATTTAATTCCGAACAAACTGAATATTAAAGCAGGTATGGCAACAGCCATAAGCCAGGCGAAACCACAGGGCGGAGGCTGGAACCTTGGTACTGAGATCAACGGAGCAGTTTCCTATAATTTAGGTCCTTTTATGAGTGTCGAAATGCATGCCGCTTACATGTGGCTTGGCGATTTCTTCGACAGCACAGATGATTCACACGGCTCATCGATCAATGGCAATTCAGCAACCCGTCCGGTGAATCCATATACAGCCTTCATCGTCTATAAATGGTTGATGTTCTGATAATTAATATAATAATTCTGAAGATGAAAACATTCGTAAATATGAAACTAAAAACATTCCTTCCATTTGTACTGCTACTGTTTACAGCATGTGCCACGCCTTATAAAAATCTTACCAAAATAAGTGCAATGAATGAATTGAAATACGACTTTCCGGTTCATTATGCAGATCTGAAAGGAGATATAAAGCTTGCCTATGTTGATGAAGGTAAAGGCAAAGAAACCATATTGATGATTCACGGATTAGGTAGCTATCTGCCTGCCTGGAAAAAGAATATTGATGAACTGAGCAAACAGTACCGCGTTATTGCTGTTGACCTTCCCGGGTACGGCAAATCGTCGAAACTTCCTCATAGCGGGTTAATGTCATTTTATGCCGGCGCAATTGCCGATCTGATTCAGAAGCTTGAATTAGGGCCGGTTAACCTGGCAGGACATTCGATGGGTGGACAGATTGCAATGGTGCTTGCGCTCGAAAAACCCGAACTGGTAAAACGCCTGATCCTTGTTGATCCTGCCGGATTCGAGGCATTTCATGCCGGTCAAAAAAACTGGTTTAAAGATGTTATGACGCCAAACCTGGTGCGCCTTACCACTGTGGATGCCATTGAAACAAACCTGGCAAGCAATTTTTACCGCATGCCTGATGATGCCCTTTTCATGATTGAGGATCGTATTGCCATGCGCGATGCCAATGATTTTGAAGCGTATTGCCTGGCTGTAGCCCGTTCGGTTCATGGGATGGTCGACGAACCTGTACTCGACAAGATTTCGCAAATAAAAGTTCCGACTCTTATTTTCTTTGGCGAAAACGATATGCTGATACCTAATCGGTATCTGAATCCCGGTTTCACATCCAAAATTGCGAAAACCGGTGCCGGCCTTATCAAGGGCAGCAAACTGATTATGGTTCCTAAATGCGGACACTTTATGATGTTTGAGAAATCAGAAGTATTTAATACCGAGACAAGGAATTTTATTCAATAATTCTTCTTTTGAACAATTTGAATTAATAGTTGGGTTTATTTGATTGAGGTTTGAGGTGGGAGTTGGAATACCGTGAACCTGGTATCACCAACTCTCATCTTTATTTAATGGTTGCCGTTTAAAAATGCAGCATTGTAATCGCCAAAACCTTTGCTCCGATTAAATTTTGGTGTAATTTCATCCCAAAATACTTTTCATGCGCATCAAACTTGTAACTTTCAGCGATTTTGCAAATCATCTTTATCCCCATGAAGCTGACTACTTGTTGAGTATTCAGAAATTCAGCAAAGGTGTGAACATGCAGATCCTGAATACGCTTCACGTCAATTGTCATAATCCGCTCAAGGCCAGGGAATACGATCCGCAAATTGACAAGCGTTCTTATTCCTACATTAAAACCTGGATCATTCAGTCGCTTGAGAAGGCTGATGTGGACAGATTTTATGAATGGCTGGCATATACCGAAAAGCAGGTCGTGATTGATGCGATTACGCCTGAAGAAGAAAGGGAAATCCTGGCCCATATCAAAAACATCAATCCATCCCGGTATTTTTTTCTGCGGTTTTATGAACTGCTTCAGTATTTCAGGGATTATCTGCTTATCCGGGTTCGAAACCAGTTTTACAAGCCAATAAACGACTATCTTCAGAAATACGAAACTGCATACCAGCGGAGCATGGAAATCAATACCCGGCTCAACCAGGCGGCTGAAGAAATCATCCGGCAACACGAAACCCTGGATGCCGATCCTATGCATTACAGCGAGTTTCTGCAAAGTACTTTCAACGACACAACACTTGATGGATATACCCGGTACAGGGCGGCTGTGCGGCTTACTTTTTTATATTACAATTACCGTGAATTCGAAAACCTGAGAGTAGTTTACGATGAACTCGACAGGCTTTTCAAGACTGATGTTTTTTATTCGAAACGCCTATTGGCTAACTATTATTCCAACCGGGCTATGATGCACAGCAAACTGAATGAGCTGGTTCTTGCCGAGAAATTCGGATACTTGTCTATTCGTCAGAAAAACAGCGATTACTTGTTTTATCTCGCAAATCTTTGTGGAGTGTTGCTTCGGAGCGGTAAGTACGACAAGGCATTAAAACTTATGAGCTCCTCCATTCCCGACCTGAAAAAGACCAATAGTTTTTATAATAAAATCGGTTTTGCCAGTTTTTATACCCGGACATTGGTTTACAATAAAATGGTTAAAAACGCGGTCAGCTATGCAACTACTTTCCTGGATGCTTATAAAAAAGAGATTTTTGCGACGCGCTGGCATTTGTTTTTTGCTGCTTATCTGCAAGCGCTGCTGAGCGCCGAAAAATACAGTCGGCTCCTGGCGGTTGCCAAAAGATACAACCTGCTGGCGCTGGAGAAAAAGTTTATTGATAAAACCGTTTATATGCCGCTACTGTTTTGGCATAATGAAGTTGCACTTTACATGGAAGGCCGCCAGAGCAAGGAAAAACTGGAGGAAACTATTTATTCATCCGCCAGTGTTTTGCTGCAAAATAAATACAAAGCAGGCAGGATCAATGAACTGCTTGATAATTTATCCGAGTGTATCCCTTCAGAAATCGCGGTTATCAGGAGCAGGCTTAACATTAAGCCGGAAAGGATTTAAAACCAGCCAGGTATGGAATCAGTTTAATATGGATCGTCTGGATTTGGCTTGACGGGATTGGCTTGGCGGGATTTGGCTTGGCGGGATTTGTAATCCCGCCACCAAGAGTTCCAGATTTGTAATCTGGTTTAATAAATTTAGAAAAAACACATTCATAAAAACTATTCAAATGGGAATAAATAGCAAACTCGAAGCGGGCTCTGTATATTTCCTCACTATGACCGTAGTTGACTGGGTAGATATTTTTACAAGAGAAGATTATCGCTGCATCATAATTGATTCACTAAAATATTGCCAAAAAGAAAAAGGACTTGAAATATATGCCTGGAGCCTGATGACCAATCACGTGCATTTAATAGCATCTGGTAAAGAGGGTGGCATATTTACCTTATCCGATATTCTGAGGGATTTTAAAAAATTTACCAGCAAGGCAATTGTTGCAAAGATTAAGGAAATACCCGAAAGTCGCCGAAGGTGGTTGCTCGACCGGTTTGAATTTGCAGGGAAGTATAACAAGAAAATCGAGTTTTACAAATTCTGGCAGGATGGAAATGAACCTAAAGAAGTGTATTCAGCCGAATTCCTGCAACAGAAGATCGCTTATATTCATGATAATCCGGTAAGGGCGGGTTGGGTGAACGATCCGCAACACTACAAGTATAGTTCAGCGATTGACTATGCCGGTGGTAAAGGTTTAATTGATGTAATTTTTGCGTATTGATTTTTATACATTTCTATTATCAGGATTGCAAATCCTGAACTCATGGGGTGCGGATTACAAATCCGCACCAGCAGATAAATCCACACCAGCTGGTCTGGATGGGTTTTGCCTGGCGGGATTTGCCTGGCGGGATTTGCAATCCCGCCACAAGGAGTTTCAGATTTGTAATCTGTTCGATAAAACCGCTTCAATTCTACGAACACCATCTCAAGCCTAAAAAATAAACAAGGCTGTTCTTAATGCGGCCGCTAATTTTTTATAATTTAGCCCGTTATCTAAAGAGTATGCAGG
>JBBSDG010000187.1:0-8338 GCA_038249635.1 Bacteroidales bacterium
ATAAGCACAACTTAATCCGGAGGGACCTGCACCAATTATGGCGACCTTTCTGCCATTAGGCTCGGCAATACTAATGTCGGCTTCAAAACCTTTTTCAGCGACAAACCTTTTAACTTCTTTAATCTTTATAGCTTGTTCGTAATTGATCCGCGTGCATTTGGTCTGGCACAAATGATCGCAGGCCACCCCCAGCACATTCGGGACCGGATTTTTGACCATAATTACATCAAATGCTTTCTGGAAATCGCCCTGCGAAGTATGATACAGGTATTCGGGAATGTCCTGGTTGGTAGGGCATTCGTCCACACAAGGCGCATTTATACAGTCGAAAAAACTTAAAGGACGACTGGTTTTGATGCTTTTGCTTACAAATGGATCACGTTTATAGTCATCATTTACAACAACTTCGTCCGCATAAATATTTAATTTTTCAAGTGTAGCAGGAGCTTTCGAAGTCGTTTTTGATGAAAGATTTTCAACGTACTGGGCTATTCTGCTGTAACCGCCTGGTTTCAGAACATCGGAGCAAATGGTAACCGGTTTCAATCCGCTTTCAATCAGATCGTTGATATTGAAACAATCAGCACCTCCCGAAAATGAAATATTCAGTTTCCCCTTAAATTCATTTTGAAGCTTCCTCGCAACATTAACACTGATGGGATGCAGCGCCCGGCCGCTCATATACATCATTGTTTCGTGTGCCGGGAAAACATTTTTATGATTGGTGCTTTCGAGTGTATTGGTGAGCTTTACCCCGAAAAACAATCCTTCGGCATCGGCTGTCTGCTGTAGCCTTTCAATAATTCCAAGAGCGTCAGGATATTTCAGGTCATGCTCAAAGGCAATATCAGGAATGGTATTTTTGAAATTTAATTTGTTGTTTAAAATATCCCGAAGCTCATCCTTGCCAAGAAGTGTCGGGTTTAGTTTCACTAGTGTATGCAGTTTCTTTTCTTTTAAAAGATAATGCCCTATTTTTTCAATTTCATCGGGCGGACAACCATGCATGGTGCTCAAAGTGATATTATCCGAAATGCAATCCGGAATTTCAATATTTGCCAACTCAGGGTAAAATGAAAGTAATTCGCTGATCACCTTTTGTTTTGATTCGCTACAATCCGACATGCTTTTCAGAAACCATTGTACATTTTCATTCTGAATGCCTTCAAAATTGTAGCCAATGCTCATATTGAATACGAAACCACGTTTGTGCTGTTTGTCCCAGCCGAATTTATGCTGAAGCAGATGGATCAAAACCCAGGCTTTCAGGTATTCTTCGAAGGATTCTTTTATGCGGAGTTCTTGCGACCATTCGCAGTTGTAGCCTTCGTCCTGCATATCGATACAGGGTTTTGACACCTCAAGCTCGTCGAGGGTCTGGATGGTTTTCAGTTCGATATAACTGGCACCGCACAGCCAGGCCGAAATAATATTCTGTGCCATCTGTGTATGCGGACCGGCGGCTACTCCTATAGGCGTGTACAAGTGTTGGCCGAAGATTTCCATGGAAAGACCTTTATGATTTTCGGGATTGAAAAATAAAGCTTCAGGGATTCCAAAGATTTCGCGACGAGTGTTGTATTCCGAATCGATAAGTTTAAAAAGCTTTTCAACTGAAATAGTTGAAAAAGCATTGGAGTGGATCATGCGAGGCAGATTAAATATTATACTTTTGTAAAAGTAGAAATTTTATCCAATGATGAATCCTTTTGCCCATATATCCTGCATATTATTATCAGCCGGTAGTTCCGATCGTATGGGCAAGCATAAGGCGTTGCTGAATTATGATGAAGATTCAACTTTTGTCCAAAGGATATCAGATACATATAGCCTGGCTGGCATTGAACAAATTATCGTGGTTGTTAACGCTGATTTATTTGATTTACTGATAGAAAGACATTTAAATTTGCCCCATTGTGTCAAAGTTGTAATAAATAAAAATCCTGAACTTGGTCGTTTCCGTTCATTACAAAAAGGAGTGCAGGAGCTGAAGCCCGGCAATTATTGCTTTTTTCAGAATATTGACAATCCTTTTACTACAGGCGCAGTCCTGAAATTATTGATTCAACATAAGAATGATGCTGAAGTAATTATTCCGGCTTTTCAGGACAAATGCGGACACCCGGTGCTTTTCAGCTCTGTGGTGGCTGAGGAAATCCTTTCGGAAAAGACTCCGGATTTGAGGATTGATGAGTTTCTGAAAAAATTCAAAATACGTAAGGTCGAAGTGCCGGATAGCAACATTTTAGTCAATATTAATTCACCGGAGGAATTCCATAAGGCGGGATTCAGATATTAATCCTATTAGTTGAAAAAATCTTAATAAGTTTAAAATCTGTCTAACAATACCCTCGCCATGTTTATTCATCCTATCCTGTGGAATAAGTAAAATTTTTATAAATAAAATCATGTCACTTGCTTATTTGTGTTAAAATGTGTTACTTTGTGTGAAAAATAAATCATATGTCATCGAGCGATTTTCTAACAGTAGATGATTTGGCTAAAACTTTAAAAGTTACGCGCCAGACAGTAGCTAAATATATTCAGAAAAAAGAATTGAATGCTGTAAAAATAAATAAAAGTTATCGGGTAGCTTACAAGGAGTTTGAAAACTTTTTGACGGCAAATTCTATTGCTTCCGAGCCCGACACTTTATTTCAAAAGAAAAGCAGAAATTGTTATCTAAATTATTCGGGAAAATCGAATGAAACTGAAATACTTGATTTCAAACCTTCAGGCATATTACGACAAATAGAATCAGTTAAAAAGAATTTATTCAATAGGTTTATTTTTGGAGATAATTATCTGGTTTTAAAAATATTACAAGCTGATTTCAAGGGTGCTGTAGATTTAATCTATATAGATCCACCATTTGGAACCGGACAAGACTTTGCAAATTCTGATAATGATCACGCATATTCTGATAAAATAGTTAATGGAGAGTTCTTAGAATTTCTTCGGAAGCGCCTCATTTTATTAAGAGAATTATTGTCTGACAATGGAAGTATTTACTTACATATTGATAAAAAAATTGGACATTACGTTAAAATAGTTATGGATGAAGTATTCGGCTATGAAAATTTCATTAATGACATTACCCGAATAAAATGTAATCCGAAAAACTTTGCCAGAAACGCTTATGGGAATTATTCTGATATGATTCTATTCTATGCTAAAAACAGAGATAAGAACATCTGGAACGAAGTAAAAGAGCTAATAGGCAAAGAGGAAGAGGGAGATATGTTTCCAAAAATTCATCCGAAGTATGGAAGATATACAACTAATCCTATTCACGCCCCCGGCTCAACCATTGATGGGGATACTGGTAAAGAATGGTCTGGACTGATGCCGCCAAAAGGTCGTCATTGGAGATACAGTAGAGAAGAACTTACAAGACTTGATATGCTTGGCTTAATAGAATGGTCGGAAAATGGAAATCCACGGAAAATGGTTTTTGCGAATGAACATAAAGGGAAAAAAGTACAAGATGTATGGCAGTTTAAAGATAAAGGTCTTTCTTATGTTGATTATCCAACACAGAAAAATCATGATCTATTAAAGCGAATATTGCTTAATTCTTCAAATGAAAATTCTATTGTATTAGATTGTTTTGCTGGTTCAGGAAGCACACTTTTTGTTGCAAATCAATTAAAAAGAAAGTGGATCGGTATAGACAATTCAACCCATTCCTTTAATGTTATCAAAGATGTTTTTAGAAAAGAAAAAATAGACTGCAATTATTTCGAATATATTCCTCTTGATTAAAGAAATCGTTGAAAATAATCCTCCAGCAGTAAAGCACTTACAATATCATATTCAGACTCCTGAATATTGACAGCTTCTTTATTGTTTATAAGGCAATGATTGATGTTAAATATTGACCATGGGAAGCCATCAACTACTCCAATCCGAATCACATGACCACGTTGATGCTTACAAAAATTTAATACTTCCTGAACTTGCTTTTCCTGGTTTCCTCCCGGCTGACCTATCCATTTTGCTTCTCCAATAATTATTTGCCGATTTACTTTTGCAATTAAGTCTGGTCGTTTGGGCAAATTCTGGTTAAGTGTATCATTAATGAAAGCTTTACCCACTTCTTCACTGGCATCAAGAATGCAGATGCCTCTTATTGAACTCTGAAAATCAGCTAATTCCAACATATTAAATCGCCTTCTTAACCAGCCATTGAACATTGGCCCCATTTGAGTATTTAACTTTGGAGCAGCTTCAAGACGCACCACAGTTTCTTCTGCTGTCATGGAATAGAGAGATTCTGCGATTCTTTGAATCTGTCTGGGATTGTTGTCAATGCAGCCTTCAATATTTTTCAATAAGTACCAAATAGGATCTTCGTATGGGAACTTTGTTAAGCTTTTTAGAATTTGGATAAGTTCTTCAGTTCTTCTTGCTTGGTGTGCAGAAATAATTCTACGTCGAATTCCCGCTTCGAGTCTCTCTGGAGCTGCAATTTGAAAAGGGTAAACCTCCAAAATTTGATCTAAATAATTTGAATTTCTAAATAGTTCACTACTTTTTAAAACCCATGGATTTAAACTCTCAGGATTATTTAAAATATCTATCGTTCTGTCCATTTTTAGTTTATTAATGTCTGCAAGTTATGGAGAATTGTGAATCGCCGCGGGTCTCAAAATGACTTATAATGAATAGTTATGCAAAAATAGATTTTTTAACAAATGATTAATTGCAAAAGTATAAGTTTGAATAAACATTCATAAAAAATTGATAATAAGTATATTAATGCTATTTTAATAGTGTTTTCAATTTTCAGTATCTCACTGAAAAAGGCTGAAAAGAGTCTGAAAACGGAAATGTTTTGTTAAACGTAATAAATAACGCTGTATTTTTGCATCCGCAATCCGCAATTTTTGCAAAAAGAAATTATATGTCAACAACTTCAGCAAATTTTATTCTCAACGTCCTCGTACTTCTCCGAAAAAACCGGGTGAGTTAGGACAGCATGTTTAAAAAATAAAAACATTAGCCTCTCTCACCAAAAGTGAGAGAGGTTTTTAATTTAGTGCCAGTCCTAAATACAAAGGAATTTTGAATGTGTTAAATCATTTTGAGCAAAAAAGTGTTGTATATCGTTAAGTTTATAAACCTTAAATTAAATGCATCACGAATTCCAAATCAATAATTACCATTCAACTAAAAACGCATCATACAACAATAAAATTCAGAAAACCAAAATTTAACTAAGGCAAAATGCAGAATCCACTCCGAAGCGATACATCCACCAAAGGCCGTAAAATGGCCGGTGCCCGAAGTTTGTGGCGTGCCAACGGCATGAAAGACGAACAATTTGGCAAACCGCTGATTGCTATTGCCAATTCATTCACTCAATTTGTCCCGGGCCATGCACATCTGCATTCCATAGGGCAATATGTTAAAGGACTTATCGAAGCGCAGGGTTGTTTTGCTGCCGAATTTAATACCATTGCTATTGATGACGGTATAGCCATGGGCCACGACGGAATGCTTTATTCCTTGCCTTCGCGGGACCTTATTGCCGATAGCGTTGAGTATATGGTAAATGCCCATAAGGCAGATGCCCTGATCTGCATCAGCAACTGCGACAAGATCACGCCCGGCATGCTGATGGCAGCTATGAGGCTTAACGTCCCGACAATATTTGTTTCCGGTGGTCCCATGGAAGCAGGATTGATGGGCGACCGAAAACTCGACCTGGTGGATGCTATGGTTATGGGTGCCGACGAAAGCGTTAGCGACAGCGATCTTAAAAAGGCTGAGCAGTCGGCTTGCCCGACTTGTGGCTCCTGTTCCGGAATGTTTACCGCCAACAGTATGAACTGCCTTACCGAAGCACTGGGTATGTCGCTGCCCGGAAACGGAACCATAGTAGCTACTCATGTCAACAGGCTTAAGCTTTTCGAAAAAGCGGCAGGTCGTATTGTCGAAATGGCTCAGGAATATTATTTTAAAGGAAATGATACCGTTCTACCCCGTCAGATTGCTTCAAAAAAAGCTTTCCTCAATGCCATGACACTGGATATAGCCATGGGAGGATCGACCAATACGGTACTGCATCTTTTGGCTGTTGCACACGAAGCCGGCGTTGACTTTACTATGAAGGATATTGATGCACTTTCGCGGATAACGCCATGCCTGTGCAAAGTTTCTCCCAGTTCCAATTACCATGTTGAAGATGTAAACCGGGCAGGAGGAATTATGTCCTTGATGGGCGAATTGAACCGGGCAAAGCTCCTGGATACTTCAGCCTACAGGGTTGACGGGTTAAACCTGGAACAGGCAATTGCTGAATTTGATATTGTAAATGAAAAAGTTAGTGCCGAAGCCATTGAAATATTCAGCAGCGCGCCTGGCCGTAAGATTAACCTTGTAATGGGTTCGCAGAATACAAAGTATGCAAAGTTAGATGATGATCGCGTTTCGGGCTGTATCCGAAGCATGGAAAATGCATATCACAAAGATGGAGGTCTGGCTGTTTTATACGGAAATATTGCAACCACGGGCAGCATAGTAAAAACTGCAGGAGTTGATCCGTCGCTTTTACATTTCGAAGGTGTAGCAAGGGTTTTTGAATCGCAGGATGAAGCCGTAAGCGGAATATTGGGTGGTAAAGTAAATCCGGGAGACGTTGTCGTAATCCGGTACGAAGGCCCGAAAGGCGGTCCGGGAATGCAGGAAATGCTGTACCCTACATCTTATTTAAAGACACTGAAACTTGATAAGGACTGTGCATTAATTACCGATGGGCGTTTTTCAGGAGGAACTTCCGGCCTTTCCATAGGGCATGTATCACCCGAAGCAGCTTCCGGAGGCGAAATAGCATTGATAAAAGACAATGATAAAATTGTGATTGACATCGCGACACGTTCTGTGAGCCTGATTATAAGCGATGAAGAACTGGAACTCCGGAAGAAAAATGAAACGCTTCGCGGTAAAGACGCATACACTCCTCAGTCAAGAAAGAGGAATATTTCGACTGCACTTAAAATTTATGCTTTGCATGTTTCTTCTGCCGATACTGGTGCAGTGAGGATCATATAGAATAACGGTATTTCCGATTCAAACCATTGAACTTGTAAGCGGCAAAATGTTTTTAAATTAATCCTTTGAATTAAAACCAACAGACATAATTATGACGGCTAAAGAAAAAGAAACCACCAAGTCGAAGCAGCAGGATGTTGAAATTACTGGCAGCGAAGCGGTTATCCGTTCGCTGATTGCTGAAGGTGCAGAAGTTATTTTCGGTTACCCCGGCGGCGCTATCATGCCTGTTTACGATGCGTTGTATGATTATCGGAATGCACTTCGACATATCCTCACCCGGCACGAGCAGGGCGCGGTGCATGCTGCCCAGGGTTATGCCCGCGTTACCGGGAAAGTAGGCGTTTGTATTGCCACTTCAGGCCCCGGCGCCACCAACCTTATGACAGGAATTGCTGATGCGCAGATTGATTCAACGCCATTGGTTTGCATCACCGGACAAGTAGGCGCTCATTTGCTGGGAACAGATGCATTTCAGGAATCTGATGTGATAGGCATCTCTATGCCGGTTACCAAATGGAACTTCCAGATTACAACTCCCGAAGATATTCCCGAAGCCATTGCCAAGGCTTTTTATATAGCCGCATCAGGCAGGCCGGGACCGGTTTTGCTCGATATTACAAAAAATGCGCAGTTTGGCAAGTTAAAATACAAATATGCCAAATGCCACAAGATCAGGAGTTATGTTCCCGAATATCCTGTAAACAAAGAGAAATTGACAGAGGCTGCGGCCATGATTAACGAAGCGAAAAAACCTTTCCTGATTTTCGGTCAGGGAATTATGCTGGGTGAAGCCGAAAGAGAGCTGAAAAGCTTTATTGAGAAAACCGGCATTCCTGCAGCATGGACGCTTTTAGGCCTTTCAGCCTTAAACACCGATCATCCCCTGAATGTGGGAATGCTCGGAATGCATGGTAATTATGGCCCGAACATCAAAACTAATGAGTGTGATTTGCTGATTGCTGTTGGAATGCGTTTCGATGACCGCGTTACCGGGACATTGAATACGTATGCGAAGCAGGCAAAAATCATACATATAGAAATTGATCCCGCCGAAATCAATAAAAATGTAAAAGTTGATGTAGCGCTGCTGGGTGATGCAAAAAAAATACTCAGGCTTCTGACCCATATTGTGAGCCCGAATAAGCATAAGGAATGGGTTAAAGAGTTCAAAAAGGCCGATGCCATTGAAGACAAGAAAGTTATTCATTCGGACCTTTATCCGGAAAAGCCTGGTTTAACGATGGGTGAAGTTGTGCGTAGAGTTTCGGAATACACTAAA
>JBBSDG010000188.1:0-8336 GCA_038249635.1 Bacteroidales bacterium
CCGTAGTGCTGAAGATGATAAACGATTTGGATTGACCGATTATACCCGGAACCTTGTAAAAAACCATGTTTCCGGCAGGCTGAAAGTGGCGCCTGAACATACCAGCGATCATATCCTGAAAATTATGCGTAAGCCATCATTCAAACTGTTTCATCAATTTAAACAAACGTTTGATAAACTGAACCAGCAGGAAGGACTTAGGCAGCAGATTATTCCGTATTTTATTTCGAGCCATCCCGGCAGCGAACTCAGTGATATGGCGCATCTGGCCTGCGAAACCCGTGAACTTGGTTTTCAGCTTGAACAGGTTCAGGATTTTACACCTACACCATTAACACTTGCAAGCGCTATTTACTATTCAGGCTTTCATCCTTATACCGGCGAGCAGGTATTCACCGCCCGCAGCCGCCAGGAAAAAGAAGACCAGCGTAAATTCTTCTTCTGGTATAAACCCGAAAACCGTCAATGGATCAGGCAATCGCTGGCAAAAATGGGCGAGCCGGCCCTGGCTGACAGGTTGCTGGGCGGGAAGAGCAGGTAACAATAGTAAATTTGTTCTTGTAAAATTGTGTATTGATTTTTTTTAACTATTAGCCGATTAAATGACATATGTTACTGATTATCAATATAGACCTCACCCCAACCCCTCTTCGAGGGAGAGGGGCTACATCGCCCGTCAATCAAAATTATACTTTTCAATTTTAACCAGTTTCTTATTCAAGATCAATCTTTTTGAATTTCGGCACAAGGGCATGCATCACAAGCCAGGCAATAATATAGGCTGAAGCACAAATCATAAACATTATTCCATAGCCAATACGAATATCCCCGGCAGCTTTGTAATGATCAAAAAGCAATCCTGCCGACTTTGCAATCATAATACCACCGACTGCACCAGCCATACCACCGATTCCGGTAACAGAGGCAATGGCACGTTTGGGGAACATATCAGAAACTGTTGTAAATATATTCGCTGACCATGCCTGATGAGCTGAGGCTGCAATGCCAATAATGATAACTGCGTACCACATATTAAAACTACCCATGTATTGTGCCGAAAGCACCAGAAGCGGGAAAAGCGCATAAATAAACATGGCAGTTTTACGGGCTTTATTGGCATCCATGCCTTTCTCCATAAACCGCTTGGGTAACCATCCTCCGAAGATACTCCCAACAGTTGTCATGGTATAAACCAAGGCTATCGGAATACTAACCTCTGTTCCTTTAAGACCATATTGTTCTTTTAGGAAAGCCGGCAACCAGAAAAGGAAAAACCACCAGATCGGGTCGGTAAGCAGTTTGCCAAGGAAGAAGGCCCAGGTCTGTTTAAAAGTGAGTAATTTAAACCAGCTGATTTTTTTCAGTTCCGAACCGTCAGCGGCTATTGTTTCATCTTTGTCGCTTAAAATATGATCATATTCAGCCTGCATTAGTTGTCCTTTGGCAAATTTCTTTTCGGGTGAATCGTAAAGGATTTTCCAGAAAATCAACCAGATCAAACCAATTGCCCCGGTAATAATAAATGCCCATTGCCAGCCCATGGTAACAGCAATCAACGGAACAACCATTGGCGCAATAATAGCACCAACGTTTGTTCCGGAATTATAAATACCTGTTGCCAACGCCCTTTCCTTTTTCGGGAACCATTCGGCAATGGTTTTATTGGCAGCAGGGAAGTTACCTGCTTCGGGCACCCCCAATGCTGCGCGGGCTATCCCGAATCCAATAGGCCCCTTTGCAAAAGCATGACCAATTGCGGCCAGGCTCCATCCAAATAAGGAAACGGCATACCCGGTTTTGGTGCCGAAGCGGTCAATAACCCCTCCAACCAAAAGCATCCCGGCAGCATATGCTACCTGGAAACTGATCACGATATTGGCATAAATAGATTCGTACCTGGCAGGATCATCACCAAAAAGCCCGGCGGCTTCCAGATAAGGCTTCAGCAAACTTAGTACCTGCCGATCGAGGTAATTGATGGTTGTAGCAAAAAATACCAGCGCACAGATTCGCCAGCGGTATTTCCCAATTGAATTTAGATTGTTCATAAAAGTTTTTGTTTATGCTAAGACTTACTTCCTGGTATGTTGAAAATGCTCTTTAACGTTTATTGCCTGCCGGTTTTGTTGAAGCCAGTGTCCAAACTCCGGCGGCGTTGCCCGAAACTGTAAATGTCTGATGGGATACAGTTTCTTCAATAGATAAAGTACCATCTGGAGCAGTTGAAAGAATCCACTTTTCATTCCTGTCACCACCTTCAATAGTATATGTATTATTTTCGCTTTTTATTGACCAGCCATCTAATGCCGCATGATCATCCACTGCCAGGGCATGAACAACAGTGCGATCAGTGGAGGGTGTATTCTCAGTCCAGCGCATAAGTATACCAGAACCTGGCTCTCCTTCACTCCGTTGCTGAGCCGAAAGCGGATGATAAGCATCGTGCACCAACGCATAAACGGGGCCGCTCATATTCCCTTTCCCGAAGTGAGTTATTTTAATGCCTGCATCACCGCGTTTGGCAACCAGGTTATCAGGACGGTTAAGTTGAAAGTCGAGCAATCCATCGCGGTTGTTTAACAAAAAATTCCATGTTGTACGCAAGGGTTCGTCAGATTCAATATGATCGACAATGAACAAAGCGTGTTGTCCGCAAAGTATCCAGAACCGTGTAAAGTTTCGCAAAGGTGCGCCATAAAGTGCTGCTGCATCGGAGCCTATAACCGAAACAGTCCCCACACGCGAAGTAATCAGCCGGCGACCGCCCATATCAACCGGAGGAGTTGAGTGAGGCATGCCTCCCTCGTGAGTGAGTTTGCGATTAAGTCCACCGGCCTGCCCCATCGTGATTTGATTGAGTTTACGGGAAGGAATGTTATCTGATTTAACTGTTTCGAAAGTGCAGGTATTATGACTTGCTGAACTGACATCGAGATCGCGATCAAGATTACGGTAGCAGGTATGTCCCGGATCAACAAGCAGGCGTTCGTGATTGTACGTTAATACAAAACTGTTTATATCACCGTGTATATGCGGTGTAGCATGTCGTGGCTCTGCCGGTATGCGGGCGGCAAGTATTGTAAGCCCGCCCCATGTATCCCTGGCAAAGGCATCACCGCCCGAAAAAGCAGCTATAGCAGGTAATTTGGCCTCGGTTGGAGAGATGGCAGGAGCAGCATCGGCAAGCATTATAACAGACAGGAAGCCGAATCCATTTATAAAACCAAAGCTTGCCATATCGTGTGGCCCAGGTTCATTGGCCGGGAAATAAAGCGAATTGAATAACCAACTGGCAAGTCCGGCCTGCAAGGGCAATTCTTTACGCGCGCGGACAGCAATATGAATTAAAAGATCACCAGAAGGGCGAAACATAGAGGAACAGTCGCCAAAATTTACAGTTTGTGGCCAGTCCATAACAGGCCATCCGGATATTGGCTTGCGGTACATAAAGGCATAAGAAGCCCAGTTTACAATGCGTCCGTATGGCTCAAGGGTTATTGGTTTTGATGAATTGTAGCGAAGCAATGCTTCCTGAGCTATCATTAATGAATACGCAGCGTAATTACCATATTGCAATGATTCGCCATAGCTGCCATCGGACTGAAAATGATCGGCAGCAGTTGGAAGCCATGCTGTAGCATCTTCGATTGCTTTTTCATCGCCCAGCACTGTTGCGGCAACAGAATAGCCAGCCAGTAGTACGCAGTTCCAATTGTGAAAAAAATCAATCTTATCAAGGTAACGTCGGCATGGTATCAGGCCTTTTTCGCGTAAAGCCGTGGTAATTTCGTCACGTTCCGAGGGAGTGAAAAGATCCGACGAAAGATCGTAGGCAACACCAATTCCCCATGTAAGATGCGAAGTTTCCAGTGTACCAACCATATCGCCTCCGGTATAACCCCGGAATCCAGGACCGGCCCAGTCAGCAACAGGTCGGCGAATGATATCCAATACACAGGCGCGAAGCCATGCATCTACAGCGGGTGTAGGCCTCACGGCATGAACCAGCGCGGCATCAGTCAGGTACTCTGATGCATGATGCCACCATTCGGTGGTTGCAGATTTATCGGTCAGGCCCGGTGATACAGCCCTGCGGATTACCCGGGCTTGCATTGCAGTTAGCAGCGATGCTGTCGGCGATGTTGAGGGTAAGGACATAAGCCGTGCCCGTTCGGTTTCGGTAAGGAAAAGACTCTTTCTCGGTTTGCTCTCTTGAGCCTGTGTTTTGCAAGACAGTGCTACAATCAAAACTGCGAATAAAACTTTAAGGCTTAAGCTTTGATGCATTCTTTTCAGGAGGTTCATATGTGTGTGTTTTTAGGGTTAATTTACGCAAATTATTTAGCATGGTAATAGTAATTAAATCTCAATCACTAAACTATTCAAGCAGCTCAATTTTCACTTTTTGATTCCCGACATGAATATAAAAATCGCCACTCTCCAATATTCGTTTACCTGTTGCATCAGTATAGCTCAGGTCCCTCATTGGATCAATTTCAAATTTGTACATAGCAGATTGGCCTGAATCAATTTCTTTTTTCTCAAAGAATTTCAATTCTTTCATCGGACGAGAAATGGAGGATACCGGATCGGATATATACCACAGCACGGTTTCTTTCCCATTTACTTTACCTGTGTTTGATACGGTAACTTCTGCCACTATTTTTTGACTGGATTTAAATGAAGTTGCCGAAACTTTGGCGGCACTGTATCCGAATGTTGTATAGCTCAATCCATGCCCAAACCAATATAGCGGCTCTGTCGGGATATCCTGATACAATCCTTCCAAAGGCCTTGCGCTTTGCCGCATATTATAGTAGGTAGGAATCTGCCCCGTAGTTAAAGGGAAAGTGACAGCCAGTTTTGCAGACGGATTAATACGGCCTGACAGTATTCCTGCCAAAGGTGTACCTCCGGCGATACCTGGCTGCCATATTTCAACAATGGCATTTGCCAGTGGCTCTAAACGCACCAATTCTAACGGGCGACCGTTTGACAATACGAGTATAAGTGGTTTCCCGGTTTTCTTTAATGCTGTTACTAATTTCTCCTGAATGACAGGTAAAGCAATGCTTGACCTTGAAGCATTTTCGCCGCTCCAGGTTTTTAACTCACCTAAACAGACAACAATTACATCCGATTGACTGGCAGCAGCAAAAGCTTCGTCAAAACCGCTTTCATCAGTACCCTCAAAGTCGCAACCTTTGGCATAATTGATTTTTATGTTTAGTTTAAACTCATTTTGCAATCCTTCGTAAATGGATTCAGCATCCGAAGCTTTTCCGTTGAATGACCAGGAGCCGAGTATATTGTCCTTATCTTTAGCCATTGGGCCAATTAAGGCAATTGTTTTAATTGATGAAGAAAATGGCAAGGAGTTGTTCTCATTTTTTAGAAGTACCATTGATTCTTCGGCAAGTCGGGCTGCCAGAATTTTACTTTCCGGTTGCAGGTAACGTTGCTGTTCATTTACGATATCAGTATAAGGATGATCGAATAAACCCAAACGGAATTTGATACGGAGTATTCGTGCGACTGCATCATCAATTTTTGCAATCGGTATCTTTTTTTCATCAACCAATTGTTTTAAATACTCAAGATAAATGCCATCTTTCATATCCATTTCAATACCGGCCATAAATGCTTTGAGGCCAGCTTCTTTTCTGTCCTTAGCTACGCCTTGCGATATAAGTTGATTAACTGCATTCCAGTCGGAAACCACAAATCCGTCAAACTTCCATTGTTGTTTAAGTATGTTAGTAAGTGTATAATAGTTGGCCGTTGCGGGTACACCGCTGATATCATTAAATCCGCTCATCAAAGTTGCCGCACCAGCTTTAACACATGCTTCGTAAGGTGGCAAATACGTTTCCCAAAGCGACTGAGCCGAAACATCACTGTAACGATAATCTCTTCCGCCCTCACTCATTCCATAACCTACATAGTGTTTAAGGCAGGCGGCAATGGTATAGGGATCTGATAAATTCTTGCCCTGATACCCTTTTACAGTAGCAACTCCAAAAACTGCATTGGCATACGGGTCTTCACCATAACCTTCTGAAACCCTTCCCCAGCGAGGATCGCGGGCTACATCAATCATAGGTGAAAATGTCCAGTCAACTCCTGATAATACAGTTTCCCTGGCAGCTACCTTGCAGTTTTCGGTTACCAATTCCGGATTCCACGAACAAGCCTGTGCGATGGAAATGGGATATATCGTCCGAAAGCCATGAATGACATCGAACCCAAAAAGAACAGGAATTCCGAGTCTTGACGAATCTATCGCTTTCTGCTGAATGGTATTCCGCAAAACTGGGTCGGCACTGAAAAAAATTAAGGACCCAATACCCGGAGGAACGCTTTTTATCTCAATCCCGATATTATTAGGGTTGTTATTTACGCCAAAAGTATATTGATTTAACTGAAGGATTTTTTCATCCAGCGTCATGCGCTTAACCAGATCATTCACCCGTACTTCGATTGATTGTCGGGCATCTTTGTATTTTGCGCCGGTTTGTGCGTTCACACACACTGTGAGACTAAGTAAGAAGATTGATGATAAAATTACCCTGGCCATTTTCTGTATGATTTTAGTTTCACTGATTTTAATTTTCATTGGTAACTCCTCTGTTTCAATCACATTTTCACCTCAATAAAAAGCAAATGCGCCTGAATTAAATCTTAACTTTGATTACTAACTTTTTAATTTCTCCCTCACCTATCATCGGAGCATGCACATCTTCGGGGAAGAAGATGACGAACTGCCCGCCGGTTAGCTGAAAATACATATCAGGCTGTTCGTTGTAAAACAGCACATCCTTTTCCGGATTGTAAGCTCCATTTTCGGTTATGCATGTCTCCCTTGGTTTCCATCCCATTTGTTCGTTTCCGCCAATACAAAGCTGAATGTCAATATGTTTGTTATGACATTCGAATTTAGAGACAGACTCAGCTACCGTCATTCCATTTTTATGGGAGAAAATAGCTTTGAGGAGATCATCGTCAATTTTATACTGACCAACTCCCGTGTTTTGTAAATCAGTGTTGGCAATGTATTCAAAAGCCTTTTCAAATAGCGGATGCACTGAAAAGTACCTGGAAGCATTTTTTATGGTATCTATTATCATTGAACTTTTAGTTTTACGGAAATATTGATTAGGGGGAATTTTAAGCCTGAAAACACAAATACTTACCTCTGAACACGGCCACTGCCATCGCCCTTCATCAGCTCTTTTACCTCACTTAGCGTGGCATGGTTTAAGTCGCCGGGAATAGTATGTTTAAGTGCGCTGGCAGCAACCCCAAACTCAGCAGCCTCCTGCATTTTCATTCCGGTAACCAGGCCATAAATCAGACCACTGGCAAAACTATCGCCACTGCCGACCCTGTCGACAATGCGAACATTATACTGCCTGGTATGGTAAAATTCGGTTCCATCATATACAAGCGCACTCCAGCCATTATCGCTTGCACTGTGGCTTTCTCGCAATGAAGAAGCGATAAACTTAAAGCCAAATTTCTCCTGCATCTGTCTGAATACATCTTTAAACCCGTCGAGATTCAGCTCACCTTTTGTTACGTCGGTATTTGCCGCCCTGAATCCAAGTGTAGTGTATGCATCTTCCTCATTACCGATGCAAACATCTACATACTTGCAGAGCTTTGTCATAACTTCCCTGGCTTTTTCCTTACTCCACAATTTTTTCCGGTAGTTCAGATCAATACTGGTAGTAATGCCTTTTGCTCTTGCAGCTATTAAGGCAGCTTCAGTTAGGGCAGCTGCATTGTCACTCAAAGCCGGTGTGATTCCGGTTGTATGAAACCAGCTTGCGCCTTCGAGAATTTTATCAAAATCAAATTCTGAAATATCCACATCTGCAATTGAGGCGTTTGCACGGTCATACACTACCTGGGATGCCCTCATAGAAGCGCCGGTTTCGAGAAAGTAAATTCCAAGTCGTTCGCCGCCTCTTGCTATAAACTGGGTATCGACCCCATAACGGCGCAGGTGGTTAATCGCAGACTGACCAATAGGGTTGTCAGGAACTTTGGTTACGAAAGTACCATTCAGACCGTAATTGCATAATGCAGCAGCTACATTAGCTTCGCCACCGCCATAAGTTACATCAAAACTATCGGCTTGTACAAAGCGTTTAAAATCGGGAGTTGATAAACGCAACATGATTTCGCCCAGTGTTACTATTTTCTTTGACATTGATGTTTGTTTTAGATTGCCCCTGTTTCACCGAATGGTTTCCAGGAGCTAAAGCGTTATTTAAAATTATTTCCTGTTTTCAGTTCTATTTCATTTCGGTTATTGGTGCAGAGTCCATATC
>JBBSDG010000189.1:0-8325 GCA_038249635.1 Bacteroidales bacterium
AACCCAGAGCAAAGAATTATGTAACAAGGATGCACTCAATAAAATATTATGGGGTATGCATCCCGAAACCATTATGTTTGTTCCTGAGGGCATAGGTTTTGTTCCCTATCTGCTTCCCGGTTCATCGGAAATTGCAAAAGCGACAATCAAGGTTTTGCAGGATCACGATGTAGCTGTGTGGGAAAAACACGGCGTTTTTGCCATTGGCGAAAGTGTTCACGATACATTCGATAAAATCGATATCCTGGCAAAATCGGCCCGGATTTATTTTTTGTGCTGCTCAGCAGGTATTGTTCCTGAGGGATTTACGGAAGAGCAATTGGAAGAATTAAAAAAGTTGTCTGCAAATTTTTAAATTCAGTAGGAGAAAACAAAGTTTGAAGGGCTTCTTTAAACAACGAAGGGTGAACTATAAAAAAACCGGTCAAAATGTTGCATAAAAAAACCGGCTCAAAGCCGGTTTTTAAATCTATAGAAGCTATTAGTGTTTACTCAGATAATCAGCAACGCCTTCCGAAGTTGCTTTCATGCCTTCATCGCCTTTATGCCAGTCGGCAGGGCAAACTTCACCGTTTTCTTCGAAGAACTGCAAAGCATCAACCATGCGAAGCGTTTCGTCAACGCTGCGGCCAAGTGGCAGGTCGTTAACTACCTGGTGACGTACAATACCTTGTTTGTCAATCAGGAACAATCCACGATAAGCAACCGCTTCGCCATTGAATTCAACATAATCTTCATCTTCATCATATTCCCATTCGCCGGCAAGTACATCATAATTTTCGGAAATGGTTTTCGAAAGGTCCGATACCAACGGGAAAGTAACACCTTTGATACCGCCTGAATTTTTTTCGGTATTGAGCCATGCCCAGTGCGAAAATTTACTGTCAACCGAGCAGCCAACAACCTGTACATTACGTTTTTCGAATTCGCCAAGCTTATCCTGAAATGCTATGATTTCGGTTGGACAAACAAAGGTGAAATCGAGGGGATAAAAGAAAAATACCACATGTTTTTTGCCGATATACTGGGCAAGTGAGAATTTCTCAACAAATTCGCCTCCGTTAATTACAGCATCTGCCTCAAACTGAGGCGCTTTTTTTCCTACTAAAACAGCCATTTTATTTATTGTTTTTTTATTGGTTTATTTTTTGCAAAGGTAAACACATTTTACCTTATTGATTGCGTTATGTCAGGCATTTATTAAAACTACTCAGATCAACATTTGTTCAGAAACATTAAAACAAAAATCTGATTGTACTAAATACAAGTTTATTATCTGTTGAATCGTAATGATTTGGCTTACTTGAGCAATTCATTAACTATATCTTCGGCAGTAATTCCTTCTGCTTCAGCTTTGTAATTGCGTACAATACGATGGCGGAGTATGGCCGTTGCCACCGCCTGCACATCGGCAATATCAGGCGAATATTTGCCGGAAACTGCTGCATGGCATTTTGCACCCAGAATAAGGTATTGCGATGCCCGCGGACCTGCTCCCCATGTGAGGTAGTTGCTTGCCCAGGCATGTGCAAGGGGTGTTCCTGGCCTTGTTACCGAAGCCAGTTTAACAGCATATTGATACACATTATCCGCAACAGGAATACGGCGGATCAGATCCTGAAAATATTTAATTTCTTCGGCAGTAAGTATTACGTTGAGTGTGGCCGTATGCATGGTAGTGGTATTTTTAACTACCTGTATTTCTTCGGCCATCGAAGGATATCCCAGCCATATGTTGAACATAAAGCGGTCGAGCTGTGCTTCGGGCAAAGGATAAGTCCCTTCCTGCTCGATAGGGTTTTGCGTGGCAAGCACAAAAAAAGGTTCGTCCAGTTTATGGCCTATTCCGGCAACTGTAACCACTTTTTCCTGCATGGCTTCGAGCAATGCGCTCTGGGTCTTGGGCGGTGTACGGTTAATTTCGTCGGCAAGTATAATGTTGGCAAACACGGGACCACGGATAAATCGGAATTTTCGCTCCTGATCAAGGATTTCGGTACCGATAATATCGGATGGCATAAGATCGGGCGTGAACTGTATGCGGCTGTATGTGAGTCCGAGAACCTGCGAAAGAGTATTCACCATCAGGGTTTTAGCCAATCCGGGAACCCCAACCAACAAAGCATGACCTCTCGAAAAAATAGCGATAAGAAGGTTTTTTACAACTTCATCCTGACCAACGATTACTTTACCGATTTCGGAACGTAAGGCGTTGTATTTAAGTAAAAAATCGTTAAGTGCTTCAGTATCTGAATTATATTGAATCATAGTTGATGTAGGTTAAACCGGATATCAGTCCTGTAAAGGTCTGCCGGATAGGCGAATTACTTTTCAGTAAATGTCCAGTTGTATTTAAAATCGCAGGATTTAAATTTGTCGCCAAGCCGGATATAGGCCGTTTTCGATTTGAGTTCAATCCATTTTGCAACCACTTTTGCTTTTTTGTTATCAAGTGCCCATTCCTGGATTTTATTATAGTCGTCCTTCATGTTTGCCTTGTGGGGTTCGGTGCGAAGCTGCAGGTATAATACGCGGTAAGCCTGGGTGCCATCTTCGGTAGTATAAGGAACGCTGGCCGAAATTTCGCCTGGTTTCATTTTATCAATTACAAAAAACACTTTTGGGTCAAGTTCGTCAGCAGCCAGGCGGGTATTTCCTGACGACTGGCTTTGTATCAGTCCGCCGTTAACCTTGCCGGGATCGTCGCTGTACATGATTGCTGCTTTTGCAAATGTTAGTGAATCAGCCCTTACTTTATCAGCGATACTGTCGAGTTTGGCCGCTGCAACCACCAGGTCGTCGGGCGAAACCTTCGGTATAATAAGTATATGTCGTACATTAACAAAGTCGCCTTTACGTTCGATAAGCTGTAAGAGGTGATATCCGAATTTTGTTTTGATTACTTCCGAGAGATCGCCCTTGTTTTTCAGATTAAAGGCAGCCGATTCGAATTCGGGAGCCATGGAACCACGCGTAAACAGGCCAAGTTCGCCGCCTTTTGCCGCCGATCCGGGATCTTCGGAATAGAGTACTGCCAGGGTCGAAAATTTTTCACCCTTTACAATACGCGCTCTTAACACTGTAAGTTTATCTTTAGCCTCCTTAAGCTGACTGGCTCCTACCAAAGGGGTTTTTACAATTTGTCCGATTTCGTATTCTGTCGGAATTATCGGAATGCTATCCGGTTTTAAACCGTTAAAATATTCCTTTGTTTCGTTGGGAGTCATTTTTACATTTTCCACAATCTTTCCCTGGGCTTGTTGCGAAAGAAGTTCAAGTCGCAAAGGCTCTTTGAGTTCAGATTTAAATTCTTCGAGGGATTTATCGTAAAACTCCTCAAGTTTCTGCTGCGAGCCAAACTGCTGAATATAATAGCGTAAGCGCCTGTCGAGTTCGCCGTCCACCTGCTCGTCGCTTACCACAAGGCTATCAACTTCTGCTTCGTAAACCAGGAGTTTCTGAAAAACCAGGTTTTCAAAAATCTCACATTTCAAGGTAAACGGATCACCTTTCATTCCCTGTGCCTTAGCCTGGGCGAATTGAGCTTCCACATCCGACCAATATACCGGGTGGCTCCCAACCAGGGCTGCGATCTCGTCAACTACTTTTTCATTCTGGGCTTTCGCCTGAAATACTGACACTATCATTACAATCAGTACAACCGGCATTAACATCTTCTTTATCATTAGCATAGGGAAATTACTTCTTGAATATTTCATATTTTTTCTGTTTCACGGCATCGCTGATCAGATCTTCTTCCATTTGTTTCAGCAGTTCAGCTTTCCGCTTGTTCAACAAAATGGTACGTATATTTTCAACCTCAAAATTCAGGGGTGAAACGCTTTCTTTACTTTTATAAGCTGCGATGGCCACGTAATAATTTGTAATTGAATCTTTAACCTCGTAATACTTATTCTTACTCAGGAATTCCTCCTGATCATCGATGGTGAGCGGTATTTTGCGTATAAGATCGGTAAACGACATCCAGGTGCCATCGTTGATATAATAGGTAGCTCCGTTTTCCTGGCAAAGGGATTGGAGTTTTTCCTTATCATCTTCGCGGGTACTCAGCAAAAGTGATTTTACCTTTGTTGCCACCGGCGAGTTTTTGCTGATAATGACATAACTGGCCAAAACAATGTTTTCTCTGAGGTGAAAATTATTCTGATTTGCCTTATAATATTCTTCAATCTGTGCCTGCGGAACTACTGTATCAAGTTTTTGTTTTACCAGTTCCGATTCGTAGGCATAAATGATCAATGAATTACGGTATTGCTCTATCTGGTCACTAAAATCACGGTTTGTTTCATCAAGGTTATCTTCGGCCTGCTTTAGCAAAAGTTCCTGCCTTATCCAGTTATTGATGTATGCAGCAGTTATTTCAATACTGTCGTTAGCACTTGTACCCGGCGGTATAACCCCTTGCAGATCATCACTGTAAAGGTTTTTATCGTACACGCGTGCTACAGCCTTTCCCTGTTTGTTGCTTTTTTTAGGAAGCAAGTTACAGGAATTTAATCCGGCGAATAAAACAACAGAAATAAGGAACAAACGCAGCATGGCCGGTTATTGGGTTTTAATTGAATTAAAAACTTCCCGGTAAACGGTTACAGGGTATTTGGCCCGCAACTCGCTTATCCATACTTTCTCAAGGTAGTTTTGGTACTCGGCAGTAATGGTTCCCCTGATTTCGCTCAGCAGCTTAGGCTCCGGAGCTACTACCTTATGAGCAACTACAATAAAATTGGCTGTATCACCCTGTGCAATCAGCTTCGATATACCAGGATTCCATGCCATTCCATCAATAAGTGCATTATCGCCTTTCGCGAATTTTTTGTGTTCAATAGTTACCTTCTGGATGGAGTCGTGGTTGAATTTTGCAAGGATTTGTTCGTCGGTGGGTCCTTTTTTCAACATCTTATTCAAACTCTTAACAATGGATAGATCTTTAATGGTAAGAACTGATGCGTCGAGCCTCGTTTCCCACATGTAATTATTTTTATTTTGTTCGTAGTATTGATCCAGGCCAAGGGTATCTTTCACCGCTTTCGACCACACTTTTTTATCGGTAAGATCGAAGAGCAGAATCCCGTCGTGGTATTCGCCTATCAATGCTTTAAAATCGGGGTTTTCAACTTCGAGCTGGCTGTCGGCATATTGATTTACTGCTTCATCTATGTATGTAATGTACTGTTGATTAACAAAAGCAGCAACATCACGTTTCTGTGCGCGTTTCTGAGTTGCAGCTAATTGTTTTGCAAGATCAGCCTGGGTAAAGGTTTTAGTTCCGATGGTAAAAAGATTTTTATTCAGGCCGGCAGCAAGTTCGGGTTTCCAGCTTGCTTCAAAAATTGAATCGGTAACGGTTTTTGTAAGTTCGGCAAGCGCGGTTGGATTTTGCGTAAAGCCATACTTAGCCTTCATTTTTGCAACATAAGCCTCCTGTATATCTGCATTGCGGTCACTGCGTGGTATCCGCTGTTTGATTTCTTCTTTTAATTCGTCGAAAGTGCCTATTGGTTTACGATCGACTAATTTAATAATATGCCAGCCATACATGGTTTGGAAAGGTTCAGAGTAATCGCCTTTTTCCTTTAACTTCTGAATGTTCAGGGTAAAATCGGGAAGCAACCTGTTAACACCGAACCAGGGTAAAATGCCACCTTTTCCGGATGTAGATAAGTCGTCGGAGAATTTTTTAGCAACATCGCCGAAATCACTGCCTTCTTTCAAAAGTTTATAAGCAATGTTGGCCGAATCGGCTACTTTGAGCGAATCGTCGAGGGATGCTTTGGGCGGATATATCAGGATAATATGTGCAAGCTGAACTTTACCCATTGCAGGTGTTTTGGCAGTAACTTTTATCAGGTGATAACCGAAATCGGTACGCACAGGCATTGTTACTTCGTTCACTTTTGCATTAAAGGCAGCGGCTTCGAAGGGATACACCATGTCGAAGGCAGTAAAAAATCCCAGGTCGCCACGGTTACCTTTCATTTTTCGTCCTTCTGCTTCACGGTCTTTGGCGGATGCATCTTCGGATCCGTCAATGGCAACTTTACCAAAATCTTCTCCTTTTATAATTCGCTTGCGCAAAAGCATAATTTTATTCCAGGCTGCCAGCGTGTCGGCGGCTGATGCGAGCTTGTCGAGGCGGATGAGTATATGGCTGGCCCGTACATCGTATTGCATGTGATCGTATGCTTCACGAATAATTTTTTCACTCTCCTGGTCGTCGGAAAGGTAAGGTGCTGCCAATTGTTTGCGATAGCCCGAAAGCTCATCGCGGAATGATTTTACCGTATCCATTCCCAATGCTTTGGCTTCGGTTACTTTTAAGCGGAAATTGATATACAGGTCGAGGTATTCCTCAAGTGCTTTGGCATCAGGTTTTTCGCTTTTAATATTATTCTTTTCGAATACTTTGACGAATTCATTCTTAGTGATTTTTTCGTTGGCAATCTGAAGCAAAAGCGGATCAGAAGTCTGGCTGAATACGGATAGTGAGAAAATGCCAAATAGAAGTGTTAACGAAGCATTCAAAAGTTTACGTTTCATGGTTGTTTTGAAATTATTGTTTTAGCAGATGAAGAATTAATCCCAAAATAGGGTTTAGTGTTTAGGGATTAGGTTTTAAAGTTTGATATTGGGTAAATTAACGGCTATAATTAGGCGCTTCGCGGGTAATGGTAATGTCGTGCGGATGACTTTCCACTACTCCTGAAGCAGTTATCTTTATGAATTTTGCTTGTTGCAGGCTTTCGATATTTGCCGATCCGGTGTAACCCATACCTGCACGCAAGCCGCCTATCATTTGGTGAATAACTTCGGAAAGCGCTCCTTTAAACGGAACTCTTCCAACTATGCCTTCGGGAACCAGTTTCTGAATATCATCTTCCGCATCCTGGAAATAGCGGTCTTTGGAGCCTTTCTGCATCGCTTCGATAGAACCCATCCCACGATAGGATTTAAATTTGCGTCCTTCGTAAATAATGGTTTCGCCGGGCGATTCCTCCACGCCTGCAAACAATGAGCCTGCCATTATGCTATAAGCACCGGCAGCAATGGCTTTAACAATATCGCCGGTATAGCGTATTCCGCCATCGGCAATAACCGGTACGCCTGAACCTCGCAACTCCTTGGCTACAACATAAATAGCTGAAAGTTGCGGTATGCCGATGCCGGCAATAACGCGGGTTGTGCAAATAGAGCCGGGCCCAATTCCTACTTTTACGCCATCGGCACCTGCATTTACAAGTGCACGGGCAGCTTCGGCAGTGGCAATGTTTCCAACTACAATCTGTAGGTCGGGAAAATGCTTTTTTACCAGGCGGGTGGTATCAATAACTCCTTTTGAATGGCCGTGAGCGGTATCAATAACAACAGCATCAACACCATTCTTTACTAGCTCGGTAACACGCTCCAATACATCAGCGGTAACTCCAACACCGGCAGCAACACGCAAGCGGCCAAGTTCATCCTTACAGGCGTTAGGACGGGCTTTTATCTTGCTTATATCTTTATAAGTAATTAAGCCTACGAGTTTATAATTATCATCAACAACCGGTAATTTTTCAATTTTATACTCCTGAAGTATATCCGAAGCCTGATCGAGATTGGTTTTGGTATTGGTGGTTATGAGGTTTTTGCTGGTCATTATCTGGGCTAAGGGTCGCTGATGATTTCGCTCGAAACGCAGATCGCGGTTGGTGATTATGCCAACCAGTTTGCCATCAGCATTTACAATAGGAATACCCCCGATACTATTTTCACGCATGATATTAAGCGCATCAACAACCAGTGCATCCTCCCTAAGGGTGATGGGATCGGTAATCATGCCGCTTTCCGAACGTTTTACACGCCTCACTTCGGCAGCCTGATCCTGAATGCTCATGTTTTTGTGCAGTACTCCAATTCCGCCTTCCTGGGCAATGGCAATAGCCATAGTGGAATCAGTAACCGTATCCATGGCTGCCGAAACAATGGGTATATTGATTTTTATTTTTCTCGAAAACCAGGAAGAGGTATCTACATCGCGGGGAAGCACTTCGGAATAAGCAGGAATAAGCAAGACATCATCGTAAGTGAGGCCATCGCCTGCAAATTTATCATTATCAATGAACATAGCCTTTTTTTTGAATCTGCAAATTTACTAATTTTAATGGAAGTCCTTGTTAAAAAATCTTAAGGTTTCATCCATTAGCAATTGGTTGAAAATCAATATTATTAAGCATTATTGTGAATACAAAGGGTAATCAAATTGTCTGATCTTACCGAAATGCCGGGAGATTCGTCATAAAGGACAAAGTTGCGCTCATTGGTTAT
>JBBSDG010000190.1:0-8287 GCA_038249635.1 Bacteroidales bacterium
AAGTTCAACTTCTATGGAAGGTATCATTTTGATGATGAGTATTTTACCTGGTATTTGCACCCTTGCTGCCTCGATACTGATGTACTTTTATAAACTTGATAACAATTTTATGACCCGCATAAGCCAGGAACTAAACGAAAGGCGTGCACAACAACAATTGCCGGAAGTGGAAAACGCCTCTGTATAACTTAACAGCTGATTTATTTTAAACCAATTCTGCCGACAGAAGCAGAATTGCTTTTCATAAAATAAACTGCCTATATGGTGTTGGTTTCGTGTCAACTAGCCCGAAAGCAATAGCAAATTATATTTATACTTAGTGTGGGATAATAATACGCATTAAAAAAATGACCCAAGACCCAAGTCCCAAATCTCAAGAACCAAGACCTACTCTTAAACCGCGCTTGGAATTTGGAGCTTGGAATTTGGAATTTGAGATTTAATGAATGTGGAAATTTATCCCGTTTTCAGCATAAACCAACAAGATAAACCTTCAATAATTTAAAAACCGAACCTGAACAAATGAAAATAGCTTTCAGACTTTTCGTTACCGGGGTTGCACTCACAGCATTGTTAAGCATATCCTGCAAAACAAAAGAGATTTATAAAGATGCATCACAACCCGTTGAAGCCAGGGTTGAAGATTTATTAAAACGGATGACTCTTAAGGAGAAAATCGATCTGCTGAGCGGAGATTCTTCAGGCTTCGATACCCGCGAAAACACCCGCCTGGGGATTCCTGCATTGCATTTAAGTGATGGCCCTATGGGCGTGCGGACAGGCAAAGCAACTTCATTTCCTTCTGCAATTTCGTATGCCGCTTCATGGGATACAGCATTAATTAACGAACTGTCCATAGCTTTGGGAGATGAAGCACGGGCAAAAGGCAAAAACTACCTGCTGGGTCCTTGTATTTGCATTAACCGCATGCCTTTGGGAGGCAGGAATTTCGAAAGTTATGGCGAAGACCCTTACCTGACTTCGAGGCTGGCCGTTAACTATGTGAAAGGCTTACAAAGCCGGAATGTGATTAGTTCAGTAAAGCATTTTGCCATGAACGACCAGGAATGGGAACGCAATAATTATGATGTGATTATTGATGAACGCACCATGCGCGAGATACATCTTGCTGCATTTGAGGCTGCTGTAAAAGAAGGTGGTGCCTGGAGTGTAATGTCAGCATACAACATTGTAAATGGCCAGCATTGCTCCGAAAACTTTCATTTGCTTAACGATGTGCTTAAAAAAGATTGGGGTTTTAAAGGTTTTGTTGTTTCCGACTGGACATCGGTATATTCAACCGAAAACGCTGCCAACGCCGGCCTGGACCTGGAAATGCCCACCGGGGTTTTCTTTAAAAAAGACTTGCTTTTAAAGTCAATTAAAAAGGGCATGGTAAGTGAAAGCACCATCGATGATAAAGTAAGACGATTGCTGCGAGTAAGATTTCAGGCAGGGCTTTTCGAAAAACAACCAGATGCCGATACGACAGTTTTTGAAAAGCATGTAGCACTGGCGCTTAAAGTGGCTGAAAAGAGCATTGTATTACTCAGGAACGATAATATTTTACCCCTTGATAAAAGCAAGATAAAATCCATAGCCGTTATTGGTCCCAATGCCGAAACAGCAATAACCGCTGGCGGCGGCAGTTCAATGGTAACACCTTTTTACAGCGTTTCGCCCCTCGAGGCCATAAAAGTAAAAGCTGGTAGTTCGGTGGTAGTGAACTTTGCCATGGGTGATAATATGGAGCCTACGGGTTTATATCTAATCAATCCGATATTTTTCGTCGGAGGTTTAAAGACTGAAATATTTGCAAATCCTTATCTTAAAGGACAGCCCAAAGTTGTAAGAAACGATAAAGATATAAATTTTAACTTTTTCCAAAACGGTCCTGCAAATACAATAGAAAGCGACAGCTTTTCAGTCCGGTGGACCGGTAAATTGAATATTGATGTTCCACGCAAGTACAAGTTCACCACCCTGAGCGACGATGGAGTTCGCTTATGGATTGACAATAAGCTTGTTATCGAGAACTGGACTCAGCATGCGCCAACCAGGAACAGCGGTGAAATTATGCTAGGCAAAGGATTGCACGATATTAAACTTGAATATTCTGAATTTATACTCGGTGCCGAAATTCGCCTGGGATGGGATTTCAAATCCCCGGAACTTCTTGGCCACAATATCTCTTCAGCCGTCGAAGCAGCAAAAAAGAGTGAAGTGGCAATTCTTTTTGTTGGTTCCAACTCACAAATAGAAGGTGAAGGCACAGATATGGAATCATTTTCGTTGCCATATAAACAGGTAGAGTTGATAAATGCGGTTGCCAAGGCAAATCCTAACACCATCGTGGTACTGAATGGCGGCACGCCCTTTAAGGTTGATAACTGGATAGGGAATGTAAAAGGCCTGATTGATATGTTTTATAGCGGCCAGGAAACAGGAAATGCAATTGCCGATATCCTTTTCGGAGATGTAAACCCATCAGGCAAATTACCATTCTCATTCATAGCATCCGAGGATCAATCCCCTGCTTTTAAAGGCTATAAGGATAAAAGCCTGAAAATTGAGTATAACGAAGGAGTTTTTGTTGGGTACCGATACCTCGATATTAACAATATCAATCCATCGTTTCCCTTCGGATTTGGTTTGAGCTACACCAATTTTGAATATTCAAATCTTAAGATTGTGAATAAAGAGAACAACAGTTTCGAAGTATCCGCTGAAATTAAAAACACTGGAAAAGTCACCGGCGAAGAAGTGGTTCAACTCTATATAGCACCACAATCGCCAGCCATCAAGCGACCGCTGAAAGAATTGAAATCCTTTGCAAAACTGTCTCTTAAGGCTGGCGAAACAAAAACAGTTACCCTAAAACTCAATTCAAAATCATTTTCCTATTGGGATGTAAATTCGAAATCATGGAAAGCAGATGCCGGCAAGTATGAGATACTCGTAGGAGCTTCATCCCGCGATATCAGGCTGAAAGAAACGGTTTCGCTTAATTAGCCTGATAAAAACGGATTTGGGGTTTGCATTGCTTTGAATCTGAAAAAATTCATGGTGTTGAAAATAATGTTCGTAGTTACATCGATTAAAGTATGATTTTGAAAAATCAGAAATTTAACCTTTTTTTTTGGCTGGGGTTCATAACCATCATCGCTCCTACCCTGCTGTTTTCAGGTTGCCGCATGAACAAAAAAAACATGCCAGGTGTCCTCTGGAAGTCAGAAACATTTAATGTTTATAACGACAGTGTTACGGATCACTCATTTAAAGCGCAGATCCTGAGCACTACAGAAATCCGGTCGAATGCCTATCAGGAAGACCGGGAACTGATCTTCAAATTTTGCTTGCTTTCGCATAACGACGAATTGCCCCTTTTTATCAATCACAGCGTTTTGGTGTACCCTGAAAATCAACATGCTGTGATTGATATTAAATTTGGGAAGCAGTTGAACCAATTGGGTGAGCGCGCCGACAGGAACTATTTCCTGAAGGAAAATACCAGTGTAACCTTCAGGCTCGATATGCGGGAAATTGTGAGCCAGATAAAAATTTCCGGCACTTACAACCTGGGGAACGACAAAATAATCACTGCCAAAGACCTGGATCACATTTATATTACCGGCAATAAAAAACCGCTTATCTGGGATGCCGACGAAGCTTTTAAAAACGAATCATACCATCTAACAGATCCTGATGGTGATGGTATTTATGAACTGACGCAGGTTTTTAATACAGGAAATGAAAAGTTCACCAGCAGAAAATCAGATTCGGTGGTTCCCGGGTTGCCAACCTACAAATCAGACCAACTCATTGTTGATGCACTGTACAACCTTTCTGTTAATGAACTGCATCAACTTGAGCGACCCGACGGACTTTTGAATTCAGCGCGCGACTGGCCCGGAGTTTGGACGCGCGACAACAGTTACAGCGACATACTTGCCATTGCATACCTGTTGCCGGATAAGGCGATGGCATGCCTGAAAAGCAGGGTCCGGAACGGCAAAATCATACAGGATACCGGCACCGGTGGATCGTGGCCTGTTTCGACTGACAGGGTGGTTTGGATTACCGCAGCCTGGGAAGTGTACAAAGTTACCGGCGACAAGCAATGGCTGAAATACCTGCTCGAAGTCGCCGAAAATATCGTTAACAGCGATTCGAAGGTGATTTATGGCCGAAATGGCCTGGTGATGGGCGAATCGTCCTTCCTCGACCGCCGCAGGCAGACCTATCCTGAATGGATGAACCCGCTGGATATAGCCAAATCGCAATGCCTTGGGACTAATGTTCTGCATTACAATGCTTTTAAAATCATTTCGCTGGCGCGAAAAGAATCAGGTTTGCCAGTCGGGAAATACGACAGCCTGGCTGCTTCCCTCCGCGAATCGGTAATCAGGAATTTATGGCTGAGCGACAAAAGCTATTTCTCGCAGTATATTTATGGAAATCAGCAAAATATCGTTTCTCCCAGAGCGGAAGCGCTGGGCGAAGCGTTAACCGTATTGTTCGACCTGGCCGACCACGAAACAAGCCGGAAAGTAATTGCGAACACGCCGGTGGTTGATTATGGTATCCCGGTTATATTTCCACAAACGCCGTTGTCGAGTTATTACCAGTCGGATGCCATATGGCCATTTGTGCAGGGATACTGGAATTGGGCAGCTGCAAAAATGCAGAACGAAAAAGCGCTTACTCACGGCCTGGCCGCCTTATACCGCGCAGGTGCGCTATTCCTCACCAACAAGGAAAACATGCTTGCCTCCAATGGCAGGATAAAAGGATTGGAGGGAAATTCCGATGCCCAGTTGTGGAGTCTTTCGGCTAACCTGGCCATGATTTACCGCGTTTTTTGCGGCATGACATTTGAAACTTATGCACTTACTTTCAATCCTGTAGTTCCCGAAGTATATGGCGGGACAAAGAATATCTCCGGTTTCAGATACCGTCAGTCGGAGCTGGATATCACCATCAAGGGGTTTGGAACCCGGATAAAATCATTCATGCTCGATGGCAAAAAAAGTAATTCCAACTCCATTCCCGGCAATTTGCAGGGGAAACACTCTGTTGAAATAGTACTTGCCAACAACAAGTTCAGCGATCAGTCATTCAATTTAACCGAAAACCTCTTTACCCCTGCCACTCCTGAGATTATGCTGAAAAATAACCAGATCAGCTGGAAGTGCGTTGCACATGCTGCAAAATATACAATCTGGAAGGACGGAATAGAGTTTTCAGAAACCAGGGATACAGTTTTTAGGATAGAACCTGCCGGAAATCATTGTGCAGAATACCAGGTTTCGGCTAGCGGGAAAATGTCACTGGTTTCGTTCCTGAGCGAGGAAGTTGTATTTCCGGCCAAAAATGTGGCAGCGGTTCTTGAAGCCGAGGATTATGGCGACGCTTCGTCAAAAACCGTGAAAGGCACAAGCGGTAAAGGATTTATCGAACTAACCAGGCAACAAAATACTTCAGTTACAATCCCGGTCGAAATTACCGAAAGCGGAATTTACGTTTTTGAATTCCGGTTTTCGAACGGAAGTGGCGATTTTACAACCGATGATAAGTGCGCTTTGCGTTCACTCTATGTGGATGGTGCATACACCGAAACCATGATTTTCCCCCAAATGGGAAGCCATGGTGAATGGGACAAATGGGATATATCTCCATCCGCACCAATGCATTTATCAAAAGGAAAATACATCCTTACGTTACAACTGGATCCGTTTAATGAAAATATTAATGGCGATGTAAATGATGCCTTCCTCGACAAAATTGAAATCATTAAGAAATAACCCAACTACCATTTTAAAACATAATTATCAGTAAAATAGCAAACTACCAATGAAATACAAAGCATCTTTTCCGAAAACATTTTTACTGATTCCATTCCTGTCGTTGATGTTTTCAGGTGCAAAACCTGCCGGTGATCCCCCGGCGGAAAAACCATTTGAATACTTTGCCCTTCCGTTTACAGCAATAGGCGTATATGGTGGTCCGGAGGCTTCAATGATTATCCCCAAAGGATATTTAAGTACCGGTATTGAGACATTGAGATTTTACACCACGGAAAAAGAAGGTGGTGCATTAAGCATGGTGTCGGATTACAATATTGCAAATGAACAACAATGCTACGAAAACTATAATTTGCTGAATGATGTTCTGAAAAAAGACCAGATACCTAAAGAGTTAAATCCCAAAACCGGATTAAATAAAACCCTGAAATTCCCAAACTTAATATGTCTCAAAACAAAGTAAAACTAATTATGAAAAGAAATATCCTGTTATTGATTCTGTTTCTCTCGGCAATTGAACTTTGCCAGGCTCAGTTTACAACAGATAATGCTGTTATCACCGGCAAGACCGTAAAACCAAAAGGTCCGGAGTGGATGCACAATGCAGTTTTTTACGAAATTTATCCGCAGACATATTACGATTCAAATGGTGACGGAGTCGGGGATTTACAAGGTATAATTGAAAAACTTGACTATGTAAAAAGCCTGGGAGTGGACGCCATTTGGCTAAACCCGTTTTACGAATCTCCTTTCCGCGATGCAGGTTACGATGTGAGCGATTTCTACAAAGTAGCACCCCGGTACGGAACCAATGCCGATGCCAAACGACTGTTTGAAGAGATTCATAAACGAGGAATGCATGTCATCATCGATTATGTTCCCGGCCATACCTCCGTTGACCACCCATGGTTCAAGGAGGCGGCAAAAGCTGAGCCAAACAAGTATTCAAACTGGTACATCTGGACCGACGATACCTGGGCGGGCGGAATCGACCGGAACCAGTATAACTTCATACAGGGATACAGCGACCGGAATGGTTGGTATATGAGCAATTTTTTCTGGCATTAGCCTGCATTGAATTATGGTTTTGATAAGCCTGATCCTTCAAAGCCCTGGCAATTAGCGGTGAATCATCCAGATGTTCTGGCGCTTAAAAAAGAAATGGAGAATATCCTGCGTTTCTGGCTCGATATGGGCTGCGACGGATTCAGGGTTGATATGGCAGGTTCGCTGGTAAAACATGATCAGTCGGGCGAATGCTCGAAATACTGGAATGGGTTGCGTACGAAACTCGAAAAAGATTACCCGGATATTTTCCTGGTTTCGGAATGGTCGAATCCGAAAGAGGCTCTGCGAGGAGGATTTCATGCCGACTTTTTCCACTGGTTCAATGGCTACGACGATTTGTTCCGGATTCGTGATGATAAAAAGCCGTTTTTTGATGCGAAAGGTCAGGGAAACATGTCACGTGTGATGAGTTTGTACATGGATCAATATAATTCAACCAAAGAACTGGGATACATCTCAATTCCCTTTGCCAACCACGACCTGTCGCGAATAAACGATATGGGGCGTAATCCGCATGATATTGAGTCTGTTTTTGCATTTGAACTAACTATGCCGGGCATTCCCTTTTTATATTACGGTGACGAAATCGGCATGCGTCAGTTAAACAATATCCCGAATACCGAAGGCAGTTACGGTAACAGGGCCGGAAACCGCACACCTATGCAATGGAACAGGCGTATAAATAAAGGTTTCTCGGATGCAAGCCCTGATAAACTATACCGGACCATTGATACATCGGCCAATGCACCTACCGTTGCCGGTTGCGAAAATGATAAAACTTCGCTGCTTTTTACCGTAAGGCAATTGATAAAACTCCACGACAGCGAGCCTGCTTTCAGTGCATACGCTGAATTTGTACCCGTTTTTGTTAAAGAATCCACCTATCCTTTTGTGTTTATCAGGGCGTTGGGGAAACAACGGATTCTGGTTGTACTGAATCCCGCAGCCAGGGATTGTACCGCTGATTTTACAATTAACTATGATGCCGTTAAACCGGTGTTGCTTGCCGGTGAACCATTGGAAATAAATCAGAATACGAAAAAATATACCATAAAGTCGAAAGGCGCTTCCTGGTCCATTTACCGGCTGAATGAGAAATAACCGGTGTATGATACTATTGAAAGGCGGGATTTGTAATCCCGCCTTTCAATAGTATCAGGATTTTTAATCCGGTTTATAACCGGGTTTGTATTTCATGTTTTCCTTTTTTTTGTTGCATTTATCGGATTATAAATCCTTCAAATAGTAATAGAGCGGGATTACAAATCCTTCAGGACGGGTTCAGGAAGCCAATATTAAAAGCTTCATCCAGCTTCTGATATTCAGTAAAACACCAAATTCAAATTAGTTTTAGAATCTCTTTTATGACACGAATTTCGCTTATCTTATTTATTCTTTTTGTTGTTATAGCCCGT
>JBBSDG010000191.1:0-8253 GCA_038249635.1 Bacteroidales bacterium
AAGAAAGGTAGTTTTCCCGGTTCCTGCCTTCCCGGTGAGGAAGATATGCTTACCTGTATATTGCACAAAATCAAATGCCAACTGCAATTGATCATTACTGATAAATTCTGTCATTATCACGCGATAAAATTTTAGATAAAACTACCAAAATTCCTGTTGAAATAAAATGGCATTCAACAGGAAACAAGAATAAGTAAGAAAACCGCCAGGTTTTTGGAGTCTGGCGGTTTTCTTTACAAAACATTTTGGAAACTATTTAATCTTCACCTCAACCAGAACAGGTAGGTGATCTGATGGATAAAAAAGTCCAAAAGAATCGGACAAAACGCCATGCCTGATAACTTCGACTTTATCATTAATAAATACAAAATCAATTGTTCGCGGCATTAGTTTCACATCGAATCCGCCACTGGTTCCGTCGGGTCCGTATGGCAAACTCAGTGACTTGTCTTTTGCATCATTTAATTCTTTTAAAATCAGCTGAACAGGTACTGCATTTTTTGTCAGGTTAAAATCACCTGTCAGAATTAACGCAAGGTTTTCCTTATTGATCTCCTTTATCTTTTTCAGAATCAATTTGGCTGATTCTTCACGTGCTTTATTGCCCCTGTGGTCAAAATGGGTATCGAAAACATAAAATGATTTCTTTGTGATCTTATCTTTTAGTTTGATCCATGTGACGGTTCTGTTGCAAACTGCATCCCATCCAAAGCCAGGTTGAGTGGTCGATTCATTTAACCAAAACATACCATCGGTTAATTTTTCAAACCGTTTTTTACTGAAAAAGATCCCCATATGCTCTCCTGCTCTCTTGCCATCGTCACGGCCAACGCCCACATGATCAAAACCGGGAAAACTGTTTACGAGGTCATCCATCTGCTCCGGCAATGCTTCCTGCACATTAAAAATATCGGCCTGATGAAATTTCAGAAGCCCGGCGACCTTGTCTTTTCGTAAAGGCCAGGCATTCACACCATCACCTGTGGTATTCATGCGTATGTTATAGGTAATCACATTGAACGGGGTATTCTTCTTACCTTGTCCAAAAGAGGCATTGACCAATGAAAATGACATTGTCAGCACCAGTAGAAAAACAGAAATTTTTTTGATTGTACTCATTTTAGTTTTATAATTAATTTTAAATTACTGATCCTATAAAAGCAATCCTGTTGATTTGATTCAACAGGATTGCAATTTGAATTTGTTTCCGATAAAGTTAAAAAACTTAACGGGAAAAATCTGTCACCTAAACTACCAGCCTGTGTTTTGTCCTAGATTTGGGTTTGTGATCAGGTCAGTTGCCGGAATCGGGTAGTAATACATCTTATCTTCCCATTTTCGTTTGATATTATTCATCCAGGTCAGTTCGCCGGAAGTGCCATTTTTCAGTAACTGCGGGTTTGTTTTCGCGGATACGATTGCAGAAACATCAACATAAGTAACACCTGAAACAGCTGGAGATGGTTTTGTTCCCTGATAGAAAGCAACATCCAGAATACCATCTTCATTTAAATCCATTGGTGTAACCAAAGCAGGAACATAAAAGCCATTCCATTCCTGATTCATCAGCGGGCCACGTTTCCATCTTAAGAGATCACCAAAACGGAATCCTTCGAGGCACAATTCAATACCTCTCTCACGTCTGATTTCCAATATAACCGGATCATTAATACCCGGAAAATAATTTGCAACCAGGTATGGATCGACAACAATAGGCTTTGTACTTAATCCGGCAGTAATGCCTGCTCTTGAACGAAGTACACCAATTGTGGAGGCCCATTCAGCATCGGTAAGTGTACCAAGTTCAGCTTTTGCTTCCGCATAATTCAATAACACTTCAGCATAACGGAACATCGAAATGGAATTGATATTTAAATCCCTGGTGTCATAATACATGTCATCGAGTGTCCATTTGATGGGTTGGTAACCGGTGAAAGTATAAGAGAAAAGTGGTGGTGCCGGCACCTGTACTCCTCCGCTGATTCGTTTGTAATCACCTGACCGGATCGTCTGCTTAAGCCTTAAATCCCTGTTTTTTACTTCATCTTTAAACAGCATAGTCGTATATGCTGCATTGTTAGTAAAAGGTGTACCATCAAGATTTAAGTAGGTATTGATAAAGGTTCTTGTCAAACTTGCTTTATCACCATAAGTACCGCTGGTCCAATACCAGTTCGCATCGTTCAGAATCGTTAAAGTAAGATCGCAGATTGAGGCAAGCATTACTTCGCCAACCGGAAGAGGATTTGTAAATACGGTGCGGTAAGATTTTCCGGCTCCGCCTGTGGTATAGATTGAAAATCCACCTTTGTCCATTACCTCTTTTGCTGCAGTAGCTGAATTGGTAAGCCACGCTGATGCTGTATTTTCAAGTCCCAGTTCTGTATGATATTTTCGGAAGGTTCCCTCAAAAAGACACAACCTTGCTTTAAACGCATAAGCGATATACTTGGTGACCAGACTACGCGAAGCATCGGTCGTTGATTTAATATTGGCACAGGCATAATCAATATCGGCCAAAACGGAGTCCATTACCAAAGCACGCGAATCGCGAGGCCCAAATAATATCGGATCAGCCACGCCAAGCGGTTTGCCTACCCACGGAACATTACCAAATCTTTTAACCTTTTCCATATAAAAATAGGCCCTGAAGAATTTTGCAATGCCGATGTAGTTATTTCTTACATCAATTGGAATTAAAGGGTCCTTACAATTCTCAAGAAAATAGTTGATATTTCTCAAATCTGTCCATGACCATCCTGAGCTAAGCGTCGGGGCAAAAGAACCTTCCTGAATAAATGAGTTGACTGATTTAACCGCCATGTAATCAGACATTGCATCGAGGTTTGTAGACCGTCCCGGCAAAATTGAATAAAAGGAATAGGTATACAACTGCAAACCTTGTTCACTTCCAAAAACTGCTGATTTTGAAGTGGTAGACACAGGGTGCTGTTCCAGATCGCAGCGTATCAGAACGAAGCTCAAAAGAACTAACCATATATATGCTCTTTTCATAACTTGAATTTTAAATTAATAAGATTAAAATGCGATGCTTAAACCAAAGGATATGCTTTTCAGCAACGGATAATTATAACCATCCCCTGAGTTATTTGAACTTAATACCTGATCGGATGGTCCCGTGTTCTCAACATCAATTTGCCGGGTCAGTTTATACAATGGTGAGTAAGCCCAAAGGTTTTCACCCGAGACGAACACTTTTATATCACTGGCACCGATTTTTGAAATTAAATTTTTGGGTAGATTATAACCAATCTGAATATTTTTCAGCCTTATGTAAGCTACATTCTGCAGGTATTTAGTCTGGGCAACACCAAGTTCTCTGGCGGTACTACTTGATGCTGCACGTGACATGGTTCTGGGAAAATAGGCATCCGTATTTTCGGGCGTCCACATATTGCCAAGATGGAATAAAGGAACATTGTTGTAAGGCCTGTTGTACTGACCCCAGAAAGATTCTGATTCAACGCTCGGATACCAATCCTGTTTAGCAACTCCCTGGAAGAACGTTGAAAAGAAGAAATTATTCCAGTCAGCACCCAGGCTTATTCCATATGTAAATCGTGGAGCAGAGTTTCCGATAATTTTCCTGTCTCCTGGATCCGCTACCCTGTTGGTGCCCACGTTGACAAAACCATCATTGTTCATGTCTTTGAGTTTGATATCACCGGGAAACCACAAATTCGTCGGTGAGGCTCTCATTTGAGGACTCTGTTTTGCATGGGTTGCAACATCATTTGCATCAATAAAAAATCCTTCGGTTGTATAACCCCAGATTTCGCCAATAACCTGTCCTTCGTAATAATCAGAGAGTAATTTGTCGGGGTTATTGTATTTCTTAATAACCGATCTGTTATCAGCGAGCGAAAACCGCATATTGTAGTTAAAGGGTTTTGACATCACTTTAAATTCATCCCTCCATGACAAGGTTAATTCCCATCCCTTTGTCTGCAAATCGGCATAGTTACCTTTTGGAGCCGTGGCGCCAAAGACAGCAGGAAGCGTAAGACCAATTGTATACATGTCGGTCGTATTACGGATATAAGCATCGCCAACAAATTTCAACCTATCCGCGAACATCGAAAAATCCAATCCAATGTCAGAGGTTGTGGAAGTTTCCCACGTAATACCATCAGGTAGAACACTTGGCCTGCTTGTATACTGAGGTCTGATTCCATTAAGGATATAAGATGATTGTGATATGGAGAATTGCTCCTGATATACATATGATCCAATATTACCATTTCCAAGCGAACCATAAGAACCTCTGATTTTTACATCAGAAATAAGATCCGGAGAAACTTTCCAGAAAGCTTCCTTTGAAAGGCGCCATCCGGCTGATGCTGAAGGGAAAAAGGCATATCGCTGATCGGATGGAAATTTTGAAGATCCATCGTAACGGCCATTTACCTCAATCAGGTACCTGTCTTTATAAGAGTAATTTAATCTTGAAAAACCGCCTAATATATTCCACTTTTCCCATCCGCCTTCCGTAAGAATTGATTGACCCAAAGCCAGGTTGATGTCTGTGGCATCTTGGTAAATAAGACCGTTTCTTTGGGCCATTAGTCTTTTATAAGTCGATTCTTCGTAGTTGTAACCCGCCATAAACTTTAAATAGTGGGCATCCATGAATGTATTTTCATACTCGCCATAAACGTTCGTGGCAAGATATTGAGTTTCCCTTCTGTCAATCCGAAGATCATTTGTTGTTGTTCCAACATAGGCAATAACTCCGGGTTTTGCGCTATATGGAACAGGAACACGTTTTTGTTCAGTGCTGTTGTCCGTATTTCTAAATGTGAAGTCGCCTTTTATTCTTAAGTTATTATTCAGGAATTTGGCTGTAAATCCGCTTGTATTTTTAAAAACACGTCTTTTGGTATCAATCCCGTTTTTTCCATACCAGTAATCGCCAACTGTATATGCAGCGACCATTGTCAGCGTGCCGTCAGGATTAAACAGCACACCGCTTGGGTGTCCTTCGTCGCCAATGTTTCGCCATATTCCGCTTCCTTCACCAACATTTATTGGGGTGTGATAACTCATTTCGGAATAGTCCGCATTATTTTCGACTTCCAACCATGGATATACCTGGATAGAACCTTTTGCACGGAAGTTTTTTGTGGAATAATCATCTGAATTATAACGAAAAAGACCATCCTGAGATAAAGCCCGGCCCGAAATAAGGTAAGATGCCTTTTCACTGCTTCCTGACACAGAAATGTTATGCTCCTGTGCAGTTGTATTTTTCTTATACAACTCACCATACCAGTCAGTACTGCCATAGTAAACATACTCTCCGGTAACAGGATCGATCTCAACAGTCTTGTAAGGTGCTCCGGACTCTGATCTCCGTTTAAACTCATCGAGATAAGCCTGCGAGAATTTCAAAGTTTTATTTACGTTTTGAGGAAAAGAACCATCTCCGTTTAAGAATGCTTCAGAAAACATTTTTGCATAAGTATATCCATCGGTCACAAATTCAGGCAATTCAATCGGGCTTTTTATTGAAATACTTGTTGAATAAGTAACGTTGGTTCGTCCTTTCGTGGCCCTTTTGGTTGTAATTAATACGACACCAAAAACACCTCTTGCTCCGTAAATCGAAGATGAAGCGGCATCCTTAAGAACCGAAACACTCTCTACGTCATTCGGATTAATCAAGCTTGGGTCTCCTTCAACACCATCGATAAGAATTAAAGCACTACCGCCTTGACCGATTGAAGTTGTTCCCCTGATATTGTAACTTGGTGCCTGATTCGGTCTCCCATCCATCAATTTGATGTTTAAGTTAGGCATCACACCCTGCAATCCTTGCGTAAGATTTGGCAATGACCTGTTTTCCAAAGCTTCGTTCGAAATCTGGTCGACGGCAGCCGTCAGGTTTAATTTTTTCTGAACACCATATCCGACAACAACGACCTCGTCAATGCCAATGCTTTCTTCAATTAAGACGATGGCGAAATCAGTTTTATTACCCACAATAATTTCCTGGGGTTTCATTCCAACGAAAGAAATTACCAAAGTGCTTTTTTCAGAAACATTGGCTAAAGTAAATTTCCCGTTATTATCTGTTACGGTTCCGGTTGTTGTCCCTTTTATTATAACAGAAGCCCCGGGAATCAATGCCCCAGTTTGATCGGATATTTTTCCGCTTATTGACTTTTGTTGAGCAAAAGCAATCCCGGTCATCAATACCATAAGAAGACCCAGGGAAAATAACATCCTGGTCCATTTCCCCTTAGGTAGAAAAATCAGCTTTTTTTGTTTCATAAAACATTAATTTTAGTTATACAAATTTGAAAAGGAACTAATACGTATCCCGAAGAATTTCGTTTGGCAAAATAGAAGGATTTCAATTACAGTTTTGTTTCAGAAAAAACACAATGTGATTAAATATCAGGAAGCCTTAAAAAGTTTATTGTGTATGGTTAGCTCAATATTAGTAATAATTAAAACAAGAAAAAACATTAATTATTAACGATTATTAACGATTTATTAACATTAAAAATCCGGTCCTCTGTTAAGAGAACCGGATCAGAAACAATTACTAATCTTAAAAAAACTACCTGTTAATCAATATGACAGCTTCGTATTTTTGTATTTCAGCAATATAGTCAATGCCTATTAAAACATTTTTTTCAATTAACAAATTACAAAACTATTCCATATAAAACACCTCATCAAGTGGAACCATTCTTGGCGAATTATCATCATTTGTTTCCATAATGTCAGCCATATAGGTCCACCATTTTCGGACAATTTCGGTTTGTCCCAAATCCTGTGATCCACCATCACCGCTTACTTTTTGAAAAGCAAACAGTATATTTGTTTCTTCATCAAGAAAAATAGAATATTCGCTGACGCCAGCGCCTTTGAGTAATTGGCGTAACTCAGGCCAAAGCTCATTGTGCCTTTTTTTATATTCTTCTTTCTGACCTTCGTTCAGGTACATTTTAAAAGCTAGTCGTTCCATTATCCGAGAGCATTTAATTCAGGATATAACCATTTGGCGACACCAATAATAATAACCGATAAAAGAATAGCACCGACACCAAAAATAATCATGTTGTAGGTCTTTTTTGAAACTCCTTTCCATTCCTTGCGGTAGAAGCCCCAAAGGTTGGCGGTCAAAATAATAGTGGCCATATGAAGTGTCCAGGAACTGGCACCGTTTCCGATTTTAGTTTCACCCATACCGTAGAAAAAGAATTGCAGAAACCAGGTTGTTCCGGCCAACGCACAGAAAAGGTAGTTGTTCAAAAGTGGCGTTTTCTTGTCAATGAAGTCACCACCTGTTTTGTTTTTGAAAATCAGGGCGCTTGTCCAGATCAGATTCGTGGTGAGGCCTCCCCAGAGAATGACAAAAAAGATAATATTGTTTTCGAACAGGTATTTGAAGCCGGCTCCGGTTTCGGTTATAAATGGATAGTGCTGTTCCACAGCCAATGATCTGGCAATGGCTGACATTTCTTTCCCTGCATCGATTCCAAAACTGAAAAATGCGCTTAAAATACCCGAAACGATAGCAATCATTAATCCTTTGGACAGCTTGAATTCACTATTAACTCCCTCTTTATTTTTGCCCAGGTCATGATCCTTCCGAATTCCGGCGGTTCCACTGAGAACAATTCCAACCAACAAAATTACAATACCAAGTAGGACGATTCGTCCGCCTGTAGTACTTATTAAATCGGTGAACGATAGCCCGTCAGGAATTATTTCAGCAATTCCGGGTATATTCCGCAAAATTGGCAATCCAAGCGAACCAACTACAGAAGTAATACCCAGAAGTACTGAGTTACCAAGCGACATACCAAGGTAGCGTATAGCCAGTCCGTATGTCAGACCTCCAATTCCCCAAAGCAAACCCATAATATAGGTGTTGCGTATAACATTTCCCGGAGTGGCTTGTAAAATCCCTTGCCAGTCAGGAATCGTCAACAATACTGCAAGTAATGGCATAATCAACCATGAGAAAAGTCCGCCGGTAATCCAAAAGACTTCCCATCGCCATTTTTGGACCCAATTGTATGGCATGTACCAACTTCCCGAAGCGCCGCCGCCAAGGGCGTGAAAAATAATCCCTAATAATGCATTCATCGTTTTGTTTAGTTAAATTTATCTGTCAGCTTATCGTTTGCTAGTTACCTCTTTTTCGTATTGCTGTATATCGGCGATGTAAGCGTCAGCCGCAACTACACCCTTTTGCAGACAATAATAATCGTATAC
>JBBSDG010000192.1:0-8172 GCA_038249635.1 Bacteroidales bacterium
GAGGAACGATGGGGGATTGAGTATCCGGGAACTAACAGCGCTGTTTGGAACGCCGGTTTTGCCGGTGTAGCTATTTGGTTTGGCGGAGGCGATTTCATGAAATCAATCAATATTGCCTATCAGGCTTCCGATTTCAGCGATGCCGATTGCCAGGCAGCCAATGTGGCAACTATTCTGGCAGCAATGAATGGCACGAAAATATTTCCCCCAGAGTTGGTAGCACCCTTCAATAATAAAATAGTAGGCGATAAGCTTGGGTTTATGGATTTGGTGAAACCGGTAAATGAAAATTTAGATACACTTGCCGCCAGAACCTGCCGTATTGGTATGCAAATATTAAAAGCCAATGGGGCAACTGTTGACGGCGAAAACATCAAAATCCCAATGCAAAAGGAGATTATTCAACAAGCAGCCGAATCGTTCAACCCCAACGAATTTACTAAATGGTGGAATCCTGAATGGAAAATGGAACGTGCTGGCTATGGAGCGCCTGGTGGTGGTGTGCGTGGTATTCGGGGTGGAACATTCCTCGATGGCGATGTGCTTGCAACCTATCCCCGTGATGAAGTCCGCGGAGTTAAACTTTTTACGACTTTACAACTTATGGAAAATCAACAGCTTAGTTTTGATGTATCGGTTGATCCGGGTCGAATCTGGAAACTTACTGTTTATGCCGCAAATGATAAACTAATGTCGAAACTGATTGATGGTGGCCCAGCCATTGAATGGCCCGATATTACCCCCGACGGGTATCCACAACCTTTGCACGAGTACGAAAAATGCAAGGAACTCCGAAAATGGGAAACGATACATGTTGATTTATCAAAATATGCAGGAAAAGAAACAACTATCAGACTTTATCAGGATATTTTAGTTCGGAATGGCTTCCCGGGTAATGCATACTGGAAATCAATCGAGATCAAATGAATATTGAATTTTAATGTCATTTTCAAAATCAGTATCAAGTAAAAAAAATCAACAAATTTTAATATTATAAATCAAACAAATATGAAAAAACAAGTATTCCTTTCCCTGATTGTAATACTAACTGTATTCCAAGGGATTGCACAATATCCGGTAATAAAAGGTGCATCGTTAAAAGTATTTTTCAGCAAGGAAATCCGCACCTGGGATGGTTTTGGATTTAATTATGTTGAGACGGCTCAAACACCTGACTACAAAGAGTTTCCTCAGGAATACGGAGGTTTTAGTCTTTTGAATGAAAAACAAAAATCTGAAATTATTAATCTTGTTTTTGGCGAAGATGGATTAAAAGTTGGACTGGTAAAAATGTTTTATGATCCATTTCACCAAACAACATCAGGTGGAGCTTATGACCATGAAACTACCACCAAATATATGCGTGAATTTGTGAGAGATGGTCTGGCCAAAACCCAAGCACGTGGCGCTAATTTGAATATTATTACCACTCTTTATGGACCACCAGCCTACATGACTCTGCAGAAAAAGATACGTGGTCGCGATATTGATCCTGCACATAAAGGCGATTTGGCAGATTACCTGGTCGATTGGGTTAAATTTCTTCGTGAAAAAGAAAAATTCCCTGTGAACTATGTTTCTCTGCATAACGAAGGCGAAGATTGGGAACGCTGGCCTTTGGATGGCAAAGATCCGAACATTGGTCATGGACATGATTATAACATGTTATGGTCACCTGAACTGACAGCTGAAATGGTAAAATTAACCCGACAAAAATTGGACAAAGCCGGATTAAATAAAGTTGGTGTCACTCCAGGCGAATGTTCAAACTGGTATCGTTTTTCTTTCTGGGGATACTCCGATGCATTGGCCGAAGATCCAAAAGCGGTTCAAGCACTTGGCTTAATTACTTCACACGGATTCTTTAATGGAAGTTATGAAAGCCGATGGTTTGGAGATCATAACTGTTTGGGCACAGAAATGATCCGTGAGAAAAAGCCCGGACTTCATGCCTGGGTAACATCATGCAGCTGGAAAAAAATGGACTCGAAAAATATCAAGGAAATGCACGATAATATTTATTCTTCCCGGGTAAACGGAATCATTCCGTGGGCAGGAATTCAACGTCCGTCACAATGGGTTGGTGGTGATCCGAATCCGGGTTCAGCTTTTACGGTAAAAGAAGATGGAAGTTATGTGGTGCGCCGGGGTTACTATTTCTACAAACAAATTACCCGGGCAGGGCAACCGGGAATGGCTGTTTGCAGAACGCTTTCAACGGATACTGAAATTCCGGTAATGGCTTTTGGACAGTCAAAAACCAAAAATAAAAATGCCTTTGTGGTGACCAATATGAACAGCACTACTGACAAACCTGTTGTTATTGAAGTTTTTGGCTGTAAGTCAAAAAAATTCAAAGCTTACAGAACAACGGAGGATGAAAAAGATCTGTATAAGGAAATCGGCGTATTTGAGGTAAAGGATGGTAATATTTTTTATCAGGCGCCTAAAGGTTCGGTAACGACCTTTTTTGCGCTGTAAATTCTAATCTAACAAGCCGACAGTTAAGAGAATGTAGGCATTAACTATTAATTCATATATTTTTGTACGATGAATGCATCATTAAAAAGAGTTCTTGAAAACAGAATCAAATTTCTCGAAGAAAATCTCAGCCACTTTACCATTGATGCAGATACGCACCTGACCGATATGGATCACCTGCACGAAGTCATTGCCCAACAGGTAAAATCAACGCCCAACTATTACCATGGAAGGCCTATTGGTCACCGTGAGTTGTTGACCGAAATGAAACAGGCCGGAGTGGATATGTGCCTTGTTTGGCAAAATCCGGCAGCCACAGTTTACAGTCAGGATAAAAAAATGAATTTCGAGCGGCTGCTAGCGGCCAATCGTTATATTTACGAATCAGCCAACCGGTTTCCTGAAAAGTTTATCCCCGCCGGGTGGACCGATCCGCAATCGCTTGAGCTCGGCGATGCGTTGAAACTGGTTGAAATTTGCGTGAACGAATTTGGGTTTCCGTTTGTGAAAATGAACCCGGCCCAAAATGGTTACCCGATGGACAGTGAAGTGGTAAAAACCATTCAGGATAAAATCGTTTCATTGGGAGCTATTCCGGTTTTCCATTACGGGGCTGATACAGAATATACGCCCGCAAGTGGTCTGGGCGCTTTGGCAAGCCGTTACCTTGAACATCCAATAATGGCCATTCACATGGGCGGGGGTGGCGCTGGTTACGTAGAAGCCGAACAGTTGTACCATGATAGCCGCGCCCTGGGATTGAAGTATCCGAACATCATATATGTGTTGAGCGCCCGCCGCGATACGCACACCGAAAGCGACCTGATCACCTATCAGTTGGCAGGCGAGCCGTTCTCGAAGAATATTTGCTGCGCCAGTGATGCCCCTTATGGCAAGCAAAGCTGGAATTTTGGTGGTTACCGCCTGATGTTCGAAACATTGAAAGATGGTGCAAATCATCCGGATAAACGATTGAATGAAAATCCAGGATTGTTTGACGATCAAGCAGTAGTAAACTTTATGGGCGGAAATTTTGCAAAATTGACCATCTGGGCATGCCGGAACATATTGAAAAATGAGTTTGACTTAATAACTTAATTATGCCTTTAATTTACGTTGGAGTTGGTATTTTGCTGATGCTGTTTTTCCTGATGGTCGTAAAGCTCGATGCCTTCTTCTCTATCCTGATCACCACTTTTGCTGTTGGTTTGCTGAACGGGATGAACATCATGGAAATCCTCGATTCGGTATTAAACGGTATTGGCGGTACCATGGGGAAAATCATCCTGATCTTGACCTTTGGCGCCATGCTCGGGAAGCTGATCGAGGAAAGCGGGGCGGCACACACGCTCACGTACCGGCTCACCGACATTTTTGGCTTGAAAAACATTCAATATGTGATCCTGATAACCGGTTTTCTGGTTGGTTTGCCCATGATGTACAATGCCAGTTTCCTGGTATTGATCCCTCTAATCTACACGTTTTCGTCAACTACAAAATTACCGCTGTTGTATCTCGGCATTCCGCTGTCGGCCACATTGTCGATCGCCCATGCCTATTTGCCTCCACATCCGGCGCCAACCTACATTTCGGTAATTTACGGAGCCAATGTAAACAGCGTACTACTTATTGGACTGATTCCGGTTATCCCTGCCTGCTTAATTGCCGGAATACTGCTTTCGAAGTTTTTCAAAAAACTGGATGTTAAACCTCCTTCCGAATTGCATGAAGAGAAACATTTCGAAAAGTCGGAACTTCCCGGGCTTGCAATCAGCATTTTTACCATGATCATTCCCGTATTGCTTATGCTGTTTGGCGCCATTGCCGACCTTGCTTTCGGTATTCCTCCAGATAAGTCCGAACTGATTGCAAGGGGTATGAATCTAACCGATTTTTACGCTAAATATTTCATAACCAATGGTTATGCAGCAAGTTCAGCAGGAGTTATAGCAAAAATAGTAACTTTGGCCAAGTTTTTCAGCGATGCCAACATGGCTCTGATGATGGCTGTTTTGGTGGGGATGTACACGTTGGGTATCCGTCAGGGGAAGAGAATTCCTGAAATCATTAAATTCCTGAATAAATCGGTTGGCGCTATTGCGATGATTATCCTGATTATTGCTGCCGGTGGAGCTTTTTCACAGGTGCTGAAAGACAGTCAGGTGAATTCATACATTGCAGAAGTGGCAAAAGGAATTACTTTCAATCCGCTGATTCTGGCTTTTTCGGTGGCTGCGGTATTGCGTTTGGCCATTGGCTCGGCAACTGTCGCGACTATGACTGCTGCCCCAATCATGCTCCCAGTGGCTATTCAATCTGGCATTTCGCCGGAATTGATGGTTCTGGCAACCGGCTCCGGAAGTTTGATGTTTTCGCATTTCAACGATATTGGATTCTGGATGTTCAAAGAATACTACAATGTAACTATCAAACAAACTTTTGCAATCTGGACAGTGATGGAAAGTTTGGTCGCCATTGTAGGGTTGGCTGCCGCATTGGTGTTAAATATGTTTATGTAAATATTGAAGAGGATGAGAATTATTATAATCACCGTGTTTACTGCCGCCACAATAAGTGTGTCCTGTAGCCAAAAATCAAACAGGATTACTTCCGCAACACTAATCATGTCTGATAGTGTTGCAAAAGATAATGTAGTTGCATTTTTCGATCAGTCGAGTCCGGGTGGGAATACTTCAGTATCCAATGACTTGGATTACAACTATAAATGGTCAGGCCAGTCCCCGTTTACTGCAAGCGGATTTGGATATTTCACCCCCGATGGGCATGAAATTCCTTATGTCAAAAGAAATCGGGACATTGGCCAAACCTTTACCTATAAAGGGAAAGCTCCCCGAAAACTAAAATCGATCACTGTACGATTGGGTTTTGGAGACAATGTAGTGAGAACCGGCACTTATGGTCAGTCCATCTCAATTCAGCTATTTGAAGTCTCAGGGAAACGAACACTCAACAACAATGGTTCCGACTCAACCAAGAAAGCTTTTCACGGCTACCCCCACAATAGGGTTGAGTTAGATATTCCTCATGAGCGTGATGATTTTCTTGAAGGAATCAAATTCGAGATGTTGGCTGTCATGTCGGGGTTTAAATTTCCTGAAAAAGTAGATTTTGGATTTGATAACAGCATGAACATTGATCCTGATCATCAGAACCTTAAAGGCAAGTACCTAAATTTCATCATACCTGAACAAAGTCAAATAATACTGGAACCAACAAAAGAATATGCCTTCCTGGTAATGATTGACAGTATCGGGGAGAACCGTGGTTTTACGCTTGGAAATTTAATGAACGGACACTATCCGGGAGGGTTTGGTATCCGGAGGGAAGGCCATGGCATATTTCCGCCTGTAACTGCTTATCCCGAATTCAATTTCAATCACCCCTTGAACAGGCCGGCAGTGAAAACTTCACTTTTCCCTTCCGATTTCAAAGAGCGGATTCTTGTTCCCCCAGGCAGCAATGGTTACCCGGATGTTGACACATACCGCGATCTTGAGTTTTATATTAAAATCTAAGCTGAAAACAATGGTATATGAAAATTCAATTTTTAATCTTATAATCTGTTCTTTGATCCTGTTTTCGGGTTGCCAGAAACAACCCAAACGGGTTTTCTATGTCAATTCTTATCACCAAGGTTATCCGCCCAGCGATGAAGTTTTCGCCGCTATAAAGCATACATTCGATTCAGTGAAAGGCATTCAGCTTGAAAGTTTTTTCCTCGATTCAAAGCGGAATCCTTCTCCTGAAAAAATTCAGCAAAATGTGGCTTTGGCTTTAGAACAAATTCAAAAGTTTAAGCCCGATCTGATTATCGCTTCCGACGACGATGCGGTAAAATATCTGGTTGTTACGCACTTCAAAGGGAAAGAAATTCCGGTCGTATTTTGTGGCGTCAACTGGTCAGCAGAGCAATACGGGTTGCCTGCTGCGAACGTAACCGGTATTCTGGAAGTATTGCCACTGAAGGAAAATCTCCAACAGATCAAGCTGTTTAACCCTGAAGCCCGAAAGATGCTTATCTTATCAGAAAACAGCACATCGGAACAAAACAACAAAATTTTGCTCGACACCCTTTTTCGCTCTGCCGGTTTCGAGCCCGAATATGAACTGATGAATGAGTTTGAGGATTGGAAAATTGAGTTTATAGCTGCGAACCAGAATTTTGACCTGATTTACCTGCCGACCAATGGCTCTATTAAAAACTGGAACAAAGCCGAAGCGGTCGAAACAGTGAGTCAAAGCATTAAAGTCCCGGTGATTACATGCGACGATTTCATGATGCCCTACTGCGTTTTCGGCATGACAAAAGTGGCAGCCGAACAAGGTGAATGGGCCGCAAAAACAGCTTTGGAAATTCTGGGTGGAAAATCGATCAGAGAAATTCCGATAACACGAAACAAAAAAAAGAAAGTATGGATCAATCCGGAATTGGCTGATAAATTGAAATATAAACCAATAAATTACAGAAACGTACAAATTTTTCAATAAGTGCTGTTCATTTGAAGATAGGCTTCTGGATTTTAAGTTTGGGGATAGCCTGGATGATTTGGCTAAAATAACGGGCTATGACATTGCCGACTTTTTACATTACCTGACAGGAAGTTTTCAGCCGTTTAGAGATAAATCAGTTGCAAACACTATGCGCAATTTCTTCCGGTTTTTATTCAAAGATGAAAAAATTGAGACAAATCTGGCTCTTGGAATTCCCCGCTTTGCACTGAAATACGCCCGGCACATTTCTTATCACCTGACACCGGACCAGGTTAGAGCTGCCCCAACTGTAGAAATAAATGGTTTTCCCATTTAAACGGAAGTTGATAAATCAACTTCCGTAGTTGTTTCAATTGTAGCGGTATAACTACCCTATTCTTGCCATTAAATGGCTCAATACATGATCATTAAGAAGCCGTTCCATTTCAGACTGACTAATATCCTGCACATCCTGTTTTATTTGCAGGTAATTTCGCTGCACCATCGTATTGTCCAGTTTTCTGATAACTTCTATATCCTCGTAACCGTCAAGTTCCAATTGTTTGGAGTGACTGACGGGGGTATCTGTACTGTTAATGGAAAGACTTTCCCTGTCTTGCATAATTTTGCCGAATCGTTTCGATAATTGTTTGGTCGTATCACCTGTTTCTTGTCCACTTAAGATATTGCAGGTAATGCTAACGATGCAGGAAGTTCATTGGTTTGTTAACAAACATGAGATCAAATACAATCTATATTAGTAAGATATTACATGATTATTCCGATGAACGTAAAGGTTTGTTTTATGGAAAGATGCGTTGGAGGAAAGGCTTGTTTAAAACAGAAACCTGATAGTACCCGAACCTCAAAATTCAATGTATATCAATAAGTTGTAGGATTAACATCAGGTTCTATTGGATTTATCAAACACAAAAAACCCTTCAAAATCAGTGACTTTGAAGGATTATGATTTTTTTGTGACCCAATCTGGGATCGAACCAGAAACCTACAGCTTAGAAGGCTGTCGCTCTATCCAATTGAGCTATTGGGCCAGCAAAATGTGGTGCAAAAGTATAAAAAATCCCCATATGCTGTTGCATTATGGGGACTTTAAGTTAAAATGATTATTATACCATAAAAATATTGCGTTCTGCACATTGTCGGATCATCTCTTCCGGCCACAGACTTGCCTGAACTTCA
>JBBSDG010000193.1:0-8120 GCA_038249635.1 Bacteroidales bacterium
GGAATTTCAAGAGCTTTAGTGGCAGATGTGAGTATGCGTTTATTTACAGATCCCAGCGTTTGGATAATAGCCGACATTTCCTCTCTGAAACCCAGTTCAAGAGATTTGTCAAATTCGTCGAGTACGAGCGTGTGAATGTCTTCGGTATTAACGATCCCGCGTGAAATATGATCCAGGATGCGGCCTGGAGTTCCAATAAGTAGTGCAGGAGGTTCCTTCAGATTATTCTTTTCAATGCTTGTTTTATGGCCACCATAGCAGCAACTTACCTTAAAGCCGGTATTCATAGCTCTGAAAACCTGTTCGATCTGAATCGCTAATTCGCGCGATGGCGTTAAAACAAGGGATTGAACCTTGTTATTGCCTTTTGACAAGCTTTTTAAAACCGGGATAAGGAATGCAAGTGTCTTTCCTGAACCGGTCGGCGAAAGTAAAATAATATCTTTATGAGTATTGATGGCTTCAACAGCATCAAGCTGCATGGTATTAAGCGCTTCAATATTTAGTGTTTGAAGGATTTTCTTAATCAATTTAATGGTTTTTCAATATTTCGCGAAGGTAGTTAAAAACCGGTTGTAAAATATGAACTGTTGGGGATGATCATTTTAAGCAAGTTCAAATTATTGATATACACTGAAATATCCTTATTTTGATTTAATTTCTAAAATCTGCAAATATTCGAATATCTTATCCTGACCGGAAAAGCCGTTTTTAAAACAGCAAAAAAAAAGCCACCAGATAACGGCAACTTTTTTCTATTGTTACTTTTTCTATTTCCCACTTTCTCTTAACCATTCTCACAGGCTGATTTTTCATCGCCTCCGCAACCACATGCCATACTCTTACCGGTTGATGGATCTATACTGCCACACGATTTGCGGAATTCAGCACCTTTAAAGATAAACATCTTAACAGCAATGCCTGCAAAAGCAAGACCTACTAATACAATGGCTACCAGGATTAATTTTAGCATTGGCTGTTTTTATAAGTTAATGATTTTTAAAAGGAGTTTAATTCAGGTATTTAAATTAACGGTCAACAAAATTTAGATAAGACTCAACTGGTTGTCAATATCCGAAATTTTTGGCTTGCGTCCCCGTGTTTTCCTATCGCTCTGAATTTGAATGTTCTTGTATTGCTTATACTTTAGCCCGATGTAACCAAGTTTAAAGAACACATAGGTATTGGTTTTATCGAGTTTCAGGTTCGAAAGAATGTTTTTATCGGTTGTCTTCCTGAACTTATTAACATAAACAGCTATCTCTGAAATATGTTTTGGCTCTGCCGATGATTCGAGGATTTCTTTCACCAGTTCTTTAATGGTTCCGGTTTTAACCGCATCCCATTCTTTAAGCGCGTAAGTGCTTGTTTTCCCGATGGCGGCAACTTCCTCTATACTTAAAATCGATGAACGAAGCGATTCTATATTCGGCGGAATACGTTTTGAACGGGTTTTCAGCTCTTTGCAGATTTCGGTAAGTTTCATCGGCCTGCCCACAGCAGTTAGAATGCTGATAATATGTTCCGAAAGTTTTACCAGCGAATTACGCCTGAATACGATGTTGGTTTTATCATATCCCAGTCCGAATTCTTCGGTTGCCATCCTTTTGCAAATCTGCTTCAGCCTGTCGTTTACTATTTGCCCCGGCAACACAAAACGGTTAAGATATGAAAGAATGTCAGTTGGAAGGTCGTTAACCATTCGCACCGAATTCCGTTCTTCAATATTATTTATAAATGCCTTGAAATCAAAAACATCTTTATACTTACGACTTACCAGGTAATAATGCTTATAATTATTCTCTATACTTTGGGTGCTAATAAAATAACGCTGAAAAATACCTGCAAAAACAAGTGAATACAGTTTGCCGGTATATGTCAGGTTTTCCTTTTTGTTGATCTGGTCAACCAACTCCTGGTTGATAACAATAATCTCTTTCTTGAGATCAAGGCCGTAATCAAAATGCTTGTCGATATTTACAAAACGATGTGATATTTTTGTGATGGCGGTAAATACTTTATCAGGCACTTTTTGCGAAATCTGGCGTACACGCTCGCGGGTAATGCTGTAATGGTCTCCTATAGCCTGTAGGGTTCGTTTTTGCGATTTTTCGACGAACCCATAATTATTATTGAAGATATACTGCTCACGTTCATTTAAAATGTACTTAATCATGGTTTGTACAAAACTGAACAGAGGAAAATCCTTCGAAATGAAATCCTCCTTAAATGATTCGGTTACTTCCGACGGGACTTTAAAATTTACATAACAGAAAAGTTTAAAGTCCTCAAATCCAAGCAAGGGTTCATTCATCCTCAGATCTTCGAGTGTTAAGCCGGATATGCCCAGGTACTTTTTCGACAGGTTTATCAGTTCCATGTCGGTTTTAAGGCCGCAATTCCTGATATCACGGAAGGTATTCTGCTCCAGGTAATAATAGAGGATTTTGAACAATGTATCGAGTGATCCCTCGGTGCATACATTTTTTGTTCTTTCCGAAAGGTTTTCCATCCTTTTCAGCTCCTCTATATGATAATTGATCAGTTTTGATAATGGTGCCACGGTATTTTGTTTTTATATGATTGATTGACCTACAAATTTAAGCAAAAAATTAGTGAATTTTACATAGATTACATAAAAAATCAAAAATTATTTTTTGAAAGCTGTTTGCATATTTCAAAACATATAATTCCATTGGCAATTGATGCATTCAGCGATTCTGCCTGATTATCAGCATCTGTAAGCGAAAACCGGGGAATATGAAGCGGATTGTTAACATACGATATAAGTTCCGCTGATATTCCATGCGATTCGCTGCCAATAAGAATTATGCCGGGACGGGTAAAAGTTATGTTTGTGATATCCGGCCCTTCAAGAAGTGCTCCATACACGGGTACATTCGCAGGCAAAGCTTTAAAGAAGGGAATCAAATCAGTATAAAATACGTTTACCCTTCCGAACGATCCCATGGTAGCTTGTATAACTTTTGGATTATACATATCAACCGAATCAGATGAGCAGACTATCCTTTTGATTCCAAACCAATCGGCAGTCCTTATCATGGTGCCCATATTTCCGGGATCACGGATACCATCCAGGGCAAGCGTAATTCCTGTTAATTCGCCTGGTTCAGGTAGTGTAATGTCAGGGATTTCGGCAATGGCCAACACCAGGTTTGGCGTTATAAGATCGCTTATTTTTTTTAATTCATCTGCGGTAATATCCTGCAGTTCAATACTGTTTTTCTTAAGTACTGATTCGTTTTTATCAAGCCAATCGGCTAAGGCAAAAACTTTAACAACGCTAAGTGAACCTGAAAGAAGTTCGCTCACACCTTTTTCGCCTTCTACGATAAAGGTTCTGTGCTGCTGCCGAAATTTCTTGATTTTCAGCGAGTTGATGTATTTAATCTGGTTGTGTGAAAGCATAAAAAAAATCCCGGTTTTGGCCGGGATTAAATTAGCAAAAATTTTGTTGCTGTGCGATAAGATTATTCGGCGATAACCTCAAAATTGATGGTTACAAGCAGATCCTTGTGCAAACGGACGTTAGCAGTGTAATTTCCGGTTTCCTTGATCGAATCTCCATCAACATGAATTTTCTTGCGGTCGATATCAATTTTGAACTGATCGCGTAACGCATCCGCAATCTGGATTGCGTTAACCGAGCCGTAAATTTTTCCGGTTTCGGCTGCTTTGGCACCAATTTTTACGGTGATGTTTTCGAGCGATTTAGCTACTATCTCAGCTTCGTTCTTGGTTTTCTGTGCTTTGAACGATTTCTGACGGAGGTCTTCAGCATTTATCTTTCTGTTAGGAACAGTTGCCATTACAGCGTGTCCCTGTGGAATAAGATAATTGCGGGCAAAGCCGTCCTTAACGGTTACTACGTCGTGTGCGTAACCTAAATCGGTTACATCTTTTTTAAGAATGATTTCCATATCGGGCCTCCTGTTATTTTAATAAGTCTGCAACATAGGGTAATAGCGACAAATGACGGGCGCGTTTTACGGCCTGTGCTACCTTGCGCTGGTATTTGGTACTTGTACCAGTTAACCGGCGTGGCAAAATCTTACCCTGCTCGTTGATAAACTTGAGCAAGAAGTCTGCATCCTTGTAATCAATGTATTTAATTCCGCTCTTTTTGAAACGGCAATATTTTTTCTTTTTGACATCAACCGTAATGGGAGTCAGGTATTTGATATCCGAATTTCCTTGTGTGGCCATTTTTCTGATTTTTGTGGGTTACAATTATGCCTGTACTTTTTCTTCTGCTTTCGCAGCTTTCCTGGCACGACGTTTTTCGCTGTAAGCAACAGCGTGTTTGTCGAGAACAACGGTGAGGAAGCGAAGAATACGCTCTTCACGTTTCATGGCTATTTCGAAGTCGTTGATAAGCTTACCTTCAGCATGAAATTCGAACTGGTGATAAAAACCGGTCGATTTTTTCTGGATAGGATAAGCCAACTTGCGAAGGCCCCAGTTGTCGGAATTAATAATTGTAGCCCCTTTGTCAACAAGGAACTTGTGGAACTTGCTTACCGTTTCCTTCATCTGTTCATCAGATAAAACGGGAGTCATAATGAAAACGGCTTCGTACTGTCTAATCATTTGTTTTACTTTAATTTGTGTTTGTACTTTGTGATTTCTACAAATGGAGTGCAAAAGTACAAATTCTTTTTATGTAAAAAACATTACTGCTAATTTATCTTTTCGAAAAGTGCTTTTTGCAGGTGGTTAAGAAATACATAAGGTGAAATCTTTTATCTGTTGTCACAATGAAAACTCATCATGTTATTTAAATATGCTCATTTCCTTTAATTTTAGATCTGGTTTTACAAACACAATATTCTGTGCGCGAGGGCTTTCCCTTACCGATTGCTGAGCGGAGCCGAAGCAAAGGGATACGCGTGGGCAAAACTAATTTTAACCTCGTTTTCTAATACGGACAAAGCAGTGAAAGGATGATTTTTGTATCAGACTGTTAATTTTACTTTCGCGATTACAAATTTGTCATTTCACGCTAAACAGCTAATTCTTTAATCAGAACCAATATTCTCATTTCGTTTCCTACTATCCATACTTTATCGTTTTCTTCAAATACGAGATCCGATTCGGGGTTTATAATGCGTTCTCCTTTTCGTTCAATCCCCACAACAAGGCCTTTGGATCGTTCACGTATTCGCGATTCGCGTATATTTTTAGTTACAAGTGCCGACTTCTTGCTAATGGTAAAATGATGTAGCGATACTTTGCGTGATGTATCTAAAAGTTTTGTTTCTGTTGCCTTTGATTCCAGGTATTCTTCAAATATTTTGAGCTGCTCATCTGTTCCTATAACCGAAAGTGTATCGAAAGGATATAGGATTTCATGCCGGTTTGGCACATTAATCACATAGTCGCCACGTTCAATTACAGCAATATTTACTCCGAATTCTTCCCTGATTTGCGATTCAAATAATGATTTTCCAATAAATGGTGATTGTGCATTTAATTCAAAAGTGGAAATATGCGTATCCCAGGGGGTCAGTATTGGGTTAAGTTCCAGTGCTTGCAGATCGCGTTCATTGAAATTAGTTAAAAACTGCATCTCTATTTTTCCATAAAACGATTTGATTCTTTTTGAAAAAATCGCCAGAATTACCGAAGCACCGGAAACACCTATTAAGGCGATTCCTGGCGAAAACAACCGATCGAATAAAAATCCGATAAAAAAAAACGCCAGCAATATTCGCGATAAAAGCAAAGCAATCAGCGGACCGCGCAGTAAGGGCTTTATCCATACATTGGCATACGCCTGCCTCTGTGTACGGCGAAAAGAAAGTGCCCATAAAAAGGGTGATAAAATAACAAGTGTAACAAAAACTGTTATCAACTGCCCCCACTTTAAGGCTGAAAATAAGGGTGAAAGAAATTGTGTGCTGAATAATATAATGGTTAAAATGATGACGGAAAAAACAATCACATTAATAAAATAAAACCGCAATACTTTATTCCAATCGCTTATCTCTGTAATATTTTGAGCACCTACACTGTATGCTGAGAGCGACTTTTTCCATTTCTCAGGAAGGATGCCATTGATGCGATTGTAAACAGGATCTGAAAAACGAATCATATACGGAGTTGTGAATGTAGTAATCACTGATACGGCTACTGCCACAGGATATAAAAAATCGCTGGTAACATTTAGGGTTACTCCCAGTGTTGCAATGATAAACGAAAATTCGCCGATTTGCGAAAGACTCATGCCTGATTGAATCGCTATTTTGAGAGGCTGGCCGGATGCCAGGGCACCTAACGTTACAAACAGCGGTTTACCAAACAGCAAGACAAGGGTTGCTAAAAAAATAGGTAAAGCATGCAACACCAGCATATGAAGGTCGATTAACATGCCAACCGAAACAAAGAAAATTGCACCGAACAGGTTTTTTACTGATTTTGTAAGATGTTCGATCTTTTCAGCTTTGGTAGTTTCAGCCAGAATGGAACCCATGATAAACGCTCCAAGTGCAGGCGAAAAACCGGCGTAAGCGGCAAGTACTACCATCATAAAACACAGTGCCAAAGATACAATCAGCAGGGTTTCTTCGTTCACTAACGAGCGTATTTTTTTAAGAAACGTGGGAAGAAAAAATATTCCTGATACAAACCACAACACTAAAAAGAAAGCCAGTTTTAATACCGACATTATCATTTCGACCCCTTCAAATGTGCGGCTAACGGCTACTGTGGAAAGTAAAACCATTAACAGAACAGCCGCCAGATCTTCAATAATTAATACACCGGTTACAATACCTGCGAATTTTTGATTTTTTACACCCAATTCATCAAAAGCCCGGATTATAATAGTTGTTGATGCAATGGCAAGGATACCCCCAAGGAAAAGGCTGTTTATTGTATTCCATCCTAACAACCGCCCTACTCCATATCCTACGAACATGGTCAGCCCTATCTCAGTAAAAGCAGTTATCACTGCCACACCGCCAATCTTTATCAGTTTCTTAAAACTGAATTCGAGACCTAGCCCGAATAATAGAAATATGACACCTATATCGGCCCATATCCTTATACTGCCGATGTCATTAATAGTAGGGAAAAATTTAATATTCGGACTTATAAAAAGCCCGGCAATTATGTATCCCAGTACTACCGGCTGCTTCAGCTTTTTGAAAAGCAGGGTAACCACCGCAGCAGCACCCAGGATAAGGGCCAAATCGATTATGAGTGCCGGTAAGTGTATCATAATTCTTCTTGTATGATTTTATTAACGTGCAGGTTAATAGTTTTAACCGATTTATTTACATAATATACAGTAATGTAGGAATTTATGATATACTGTACAGACTTTTTAAATCGTTTTTTTTATGTTATAGGTCTAACCTTGAAAGTTAAACCGTCCTATTCAGTTAATGTTTTGAAATATTTTCCAGAATCGTCCTGCAGATAAACTCCGCCGCATGCCCGTCGCCAAAAATATTCGGGAAATCCAGTGAACTTTTATCCAGGAAATATTCAACTGATTCTAAAATCTTTACTTCAACAGCATCGGCGATAATGCCGGCACCGTTTTCGATAATTTCGACCCATTCGGTTTCTGGACGTGCTACTACCAAAGGCTTTTGAAAGAAATAGGCTTCTTTTTGCACACCACCCGAATCGGTAAGGATAAGCCTGGCGTTTTTCTCCAGTATTATCATTTCGAGGTACGAAACAGGCGGGATAAGGTGGATGTTCGTATTGTCCGAAAGCCTTTTATATAATTCTTCAGGAAGTTTGGTTTCGATAATTTTGGAAGTGCGTGGATGCAAAGGAATAACGATTTTCAAGTCCAGTTTCTCAGCAATATAGCACATGGCACCAATAATCTGTTGCAGCCTTTCGGGCGAATCGGTATTATTGTCGCGGTGAATGGTGCAAAGTACAAACTTATTCTCTTCAAGGTTGAGTGTTTGCATGATATTGGTTTTCTGCCCGGCTATTTCCGAAAAGTAAACCAGGTTATCGAACATAATATCACCACAATGAAAAACCCCGGGTTGATCAGCAGTAAAGGGAGCCTGGTTTTTGGTTGAAAATCCTTCGCGTTCGAGGTTTTTAATTCCCGTTTGAGTTGGCACAAA
>JBBSDG010000194.1:0-8117 GCA_038249635.1 Bacteroidales bacterium
ATCAATCCCTTCGGTCTGGATTATGGGAATCATATTTTCGATGCTGATTTTGCAATTGCCTTTCGTGGTTATACTGAGATCTTGCCATAAAACAACACGGGTTTCGTAGATATTGCCTATAAGAGTTCCGGCCATTTTGCCATTTTCGCGAACAGGAATCTTTATTTCGCGGATTCGCTCCTCACCGGCGGGAGTTGTAAGAATGAGATAAAATGGAATTTCGTCATACGCCAGCTTGCTTGTTACGCGAACTACAAATGTGATATCAAAGCTTTTGCTAATATCGTCAACCGGTATTTCAAAATATTTCTGATCAAAACGATCCCAGGTGGAATTCTTCATTTTCAGGTATTTCTCATACACCGGACCCTCTTTGGCGCAGGACACTGTAAATAGCGAGATTGCAAACACGAAAATAATGGAAAGCAGTGTTTTAGTTTTTTTCATGGATAGAATATTTTTTTGTGCTTAGCGCATGGTGCCTGGTGAGAAACCTGAAACTATGAAACCTGAAACTATGAAACTTGAAATCCGAAACCCTTCAAACCCTTCCCTACCCTGGCTTGGAGACGCGAGGCATCGCGTCTCTACGCTATTACACCGCTGCCGAAACAAATCCGGGAATCTTTATCATACAATACCCCAAACTGCCCGGCTGCCACACCCGAAACGGGAACCGACGATTGGAGGATATAACTTTCACCATCCTTTTTCAGAATTCCTTTGGTAAAATCAGGCGTATGGCGGATCTTGAAGGTGACTTCCTGATCGCCGGTTTCGTCCTTCCATGTATTTCCGCTGATAAAATTAAAATCTGTCAACCGTATCACATCTTGGTATTGCGATTCAGGATCGTAACCGTTGGAAACAAAAATGGTGTTTTCGACCGAATCCTTTCTTACTACAAACCAGGGACCGCCACCCAGGTTAAGTCCTTTGCGCTGCCCGATAGTATGAAACCAGTATCCTTTATGCTTTCCGAGTATCTTGCCGGTTTCAAGCTCAACAATCTTACCTTCTTTTTCGCCAATATATTTTCGGAGAAAATCAACATAATTCACTTTCCCGAGGAAACAGATTCCCTGGCTGTCGCGGCGGTGCGCACTTGGCATATTCTGCTTTACCGCAATGGCGCGGACCTGGCTCTTCATCAGGTTTCCAATAGGAAACATCAGTTTACTGACTTGCTCATACGTGATCTGAGCCAGGAAATCAGTCTGATCCTTAATCGGATCTTTGGCAGTTGCCAGCCAGGTTTTCCCTTCTTCAACAACCGTATTTGCATAATGACCGGTTGCAATTTTATCAAAATCCTTACCCCAGTATTTTTCGAACTCACCGAATTTAATCAGCCGGTTACACATTACGTCCGGGTTTGGCGTAAGCCCTTTACGAACTGCGTCGAGCGCATAAGCCATTACATTATCCCAATATTCCTTATGTAGCGGAACAACCTCCATTTTCAGCCCGTAATACTTTGCCAACCAGGTAGTAAGCTCAATATCTTCTTCAGATGAACAATCTATAAAGCCTTCTTCGTCTTTCATCCCGATCCGGATATAAAAGATTACCGGTTCAAAACCCTGCTCTTTAAGAAGATGCAAGGTAACCGAACTGTCAACGCCTCCTGATACTAATGCTGCTATTTTCAATGGAATAATTTGATTTTGAGACTGCAAAAATACGATTTTTTGGCGTTCTGCTACCGATTCTGAATCTCATTAAGCTGAGTGTCCTTGTATTTTGCAGTGAGAATTCGTAATTTTATAGGGTTAAATAACCTTTTCAATAGTGAGATTCCCCGGCAGGCAAAGAAGAAACTTAGCATTGGCAGCACTGTTGTCTATTGCCCTGTTCAGTAACTGTGAATCGCACAATAACACCTCTCTGATTATGAAAACACCAGATACATTGCAAAACCGGCAACCTTCCGTGGCAGGCAGTTTTTATCCATCCGATCCGGTTGAATTAAAGACGATGCTTCAACAGTTTTTTGCCAAAGCACCAGCACGGGCGACAAACCGGGAGGTTCTGGCAATTATTTCGCCTCATGCGGGATATGTGTTTTCGGGCGAAGTTGCCGCTGCGGCTTTCAGCCAGATTGATCCTGCAAAGGAATACAAAACCATTTTTATCATCGGAAGCAGTCATCGCAGTTCATTTGCAGGCGCATCAGTTTACAATATCGGAAATTATATAACACCATTAGGAACCGTTACAACAGACCTTGAAACTGCCCAAAAGCTTGTTGCGGATAACAAAGTTATGGATTTCGACCCGCAATATCACCGGTCGGAACATAGCATAGAGGTTCAGATTCCAATTCTTCAGTATTATCTGAAAACCAATTTTAAAATTGTTTCTATCCTGCTTGGTACCCAGGATGCCGGAACCTGCGAAAAAATTGCTAATGCGTTGAAACCCTATTTCCTGCCCGAAAATCTTTTTGTGATCAGCACCGACTTTTCGCATTATCCCGCTTATAATGATGCGGTTAAAAGTGATAAGCTATTGGCTGATGCGATTGTGACTAACGATCCGGATAAGTTTCTGAATGCCGTTGAAAGCTGCACTGAAAAAAACGTTGCAAACCTCGCCACCGGATGCTGTTCGTGGCCATCGGTAATTACATTGATGTATCTCACAGAGGAAGAGCCTGAAATAACTTACGATGAAATTTTATATAAGAATTCGGGCGATTCAAAATATGGAGAAAAAGACCGGGTGGTTGGATATTATGCTTTGAGTGTATCGAAAGAAAAATCAGGTACACTTATGCTTACAGATTCAGAAAAGAAGGAATTGCTTATAATTGCCCGCAATACCATTGACACCTATCTGAAAGAAAACCGCATTCCTGAAGTGGATGAGAAAGCATTGCCTTCCGTCATGAAAAACAAAGCAGGTGCATTTGTAACCCTGAAGAAAGCGGGCGAACTCCGGGGATGTATCGGGCATTTTGAGGCCGATAATCCGCTATACAAAATGGTTCAGCAAATGGCCGTTTCATCAGCAACGCATGATTATCGTTTCCCGGCAGTAACATCAAATGAATTAAAATCCATTGATATCGAAATTTCGGTGCTTACGCCCATGCAGAAAATAAATGATGTGAGTAAAATCAGGCTGGGGATTGACGGTATCTATATTAAGAAAGGAAACCGCAGCGGAACATTTCTGCCACAGGTAGCCACAGATACCGGATGGAACCTGGATGAATTCCTCGGCCATTGCGCCCGCGATAAAGCCGGAATCGGGTGGGACGGCTGGAAAGACAAGGATGCCGAAATTTATATTTACCAGGCCTTTGTTTTTGGTGAGAAAGAATAGAAAGCTGGTCAATCCATTTTACTTTACCGATAAGTACCCGTTATTCATTCCAACAAAACTGCTTTTCTGCCGTTTAATGTTTTCCAAATAATTGATTGAATGATACTTTTGTAAAAAAACAGGAAACATATGCAAACAATATTAGGATCAGGTGGCATTATCGCCAACCATATTGCAAAATCATTACCGGTGTACACAAACAGCGTCCGACTGGTAAGTCGTAATCCGAAAGCAGTTGCAGGAAAAGAAGAACTTGTTTCAGCCGATCTTACATCAGCCGAACAGGTAATGAAAGCCGTTAAAGGTTCCGAGGTAGTATATCTTACTGCCGGTCTGACCTACAACATTAAAGTATGGCAGGAACAATGGCCGCGCCTGATGCAGAATGTTATTAATGCCTGTAAGGAAAACAATGCAAAACTGGTGTTTTTCGACAATGTGTATATGTATGGGAAAGTCGTTGGTCCCATGACCGAAGAAACTCCTTTTAATCCCTGCAGCCTGAAAGGTGAAGTGAGAGCTAAAATCGCTTCTATGGTCCTTGACGAAGTAAAAAAAGGAGAATTAACAGCACAAATTGCACGTTCCGCCGATTTTTATGGTCCCGAAACATTTAATAGTTTCATGCAGATGATGGTTTTCGAAAACATGAAGAAAGGGAAAAGTGCCCAGCTAATGATCAGTAAAAACCTGAAACATTCGTTCACGTACACTCCCGATGCCGGGAAAGCCACAGCCCTGCTCGGAAATACCACTTCGGCATACAATCAGACCTGGCACCTACCCACGGATAAGAATTTACTGACCGGCCAACAGATTGTTGAAATTGCAGCCAAATCACTCAATACTAAGCCGAAAATTACCGTTCTGCCAAAACTGATGATACAAATGGCAGGCCTTTTCAATCCGCTGATTAAAGAAAGTATTGAAATGCTCTATCAGTTTGATTCTGAGTATATTTTCAATTCGGATAAATTTGATGAGGCCTTCAAATTCAACAAAGTCTTATATGAGGAAGGAATACAGAATTCGGTAAAAGGATAAAATTAAACTTTTAAAAATCATCATAAAGCACCCCATCGAAGGTGCTTTTTTATTTCATAATATGCTTTTCCCCGATGTAGTGCAGGCTGGATATGAAACTTCAATATTTTGATTCTACATTTTAACCCACTTAGCAGCTATCCAGACAGAGCTAATTGCTTTTCAATAAGTTGGCAATTTTCGAGTTCCGATTTGTGTACTACAGATTTTTTCTTTACAAAAGGCGCATACTTGTATTTTAGTGCGTCATAAAGAGCTTGGACGTGTTGGTTTGGCTCTGAGCAACGGCGTATCGAAATGACTTCATCGTGGACATTTTGAGTCAAAGTAGTAACAACTTTTTGAGTGTTCATAGTTCGGACAATTTCGCACCAGCCGCTATGAATATCGTTTTCTTCAATTGGTGTCGAACAGTATTTGCTACCCATTAAGCCAGCAAACCCAAGTTCAGGTGAGCCATAGTGCTGTCATCTTTTTTATGATAAATCGGACGCAGGTCAAGGTCAGTTTTGAGTATTCTAAAAGTGGCTTCAATCTCACGTATGGTGTTGTAAAATTGCCATACCATGTCCTCCGTATTGGCATCCAGGGAAGTACGCAGAAAGTAAATGCCGCTTCGGGCATTTATATCAACGCCCACTTTGATTGACCATTTGATGGAAGTTACTATCTTCTTTGTCTCTTGTTCTTGCGGGATTCCTTTCTTTTTTCGTTTGGGCAAAACATCCTCTTTCACCTCTATTTCAATATCAAAATAGCGTTGTATGGATGGGTATTTTTGTTTTGCCCGACCGATGCGTTGATGCACTTTATCTTCCTGCTTACCTCCTTTTTTTGTCAGGCTGTTGGATATTTTTTGAAGTTGCGCTTCAAAACTTGAGCGGAACTGCTGGTTCATCGAACGCGCTTTCGCTTCTTTGGCCTGGCTTTCCACTTTGAGGTAATAATCCGTATTGTGGCCAGATGTTACGCAGCACAGGTCTATTTTATGTTTTTTATTGTCGTTAACCGTAACGATGGTTGCCCCAGCTTCTGTTTTGTAGTTATTTAAACTAGAGCGACTCACACAATGGTAATCATAGCCTTTGGATTTTATCATCTTCAGGTTTTCTTCGGTCGCGATACCGGCATCAATAACTACAAGTGCTTTGGTTGCTGAGAGGGAGGTTTTGATCCGCAGGTTATTGATCATGCCTTCCAACGTCTTGGAATCGGCCATATTGCCTTCAAGAATAGACGAGTATTTGATAAACCCTTCGGGATTGACCACCAGTGATGAACTACCAACTTTGCTTCGCTTTTCCTTGCTGCGGCCATACTGAACCGCAGGCGCATTTTTATAAGGCCGGTTCCTTCTAAGAAAGTTACCTCTTATGGCAACATTGCGGAACAACGGTTTGGCTTTTTAGTATAATTTTCAGGGTGTAGGGACCGGCCTGATAGAAATTTCACTACAGATGTAGATGAAGGTAAACGGCGCGGGCATGTGTGTAGCAAAACAACAGCCTCACGTGCTGTAAGGATATGGGAAAATCTATCAGGCCCATCCCAATTTATTGGGATCACGAGCCTTACCATGTCGTACATCTGTGTGAAATTTATAGTAAGCCTTGACCTTTTATTCGCCCATTGCTTATTTTTAAAGGAGCTCATGAGACCACTTCGTTAAGTTGGTCCTTTTGTGTTAATACAAAAGAACAAGAAAATAAAATAAAAACAGGAATTAAACTTATGTTTTCTTTTTCCAGCACAACAAAATAATATTTAACCTGCTTAGTCCGGATCTCCTTGTGCATGTTATCCGGGATTGTTAGCCGATTTTTTAGTTAAAAGCAGGTGAAATTAACCGTTAAACATATTGTGATGCTTTGATAAACATCTTATAGGTTCCAAGATTAAAGGTATCATATTTGCTCATAACATGGGTAACCAGGTGATTTATGGAAATAGGATGACCCATTTCTATCCGGGTAAGGTTGGTGTCTTCTATCTCACGTCCATCAACCAGGATAACCAGGCCTGTACCTATGGCCTCCATCTGTTGCCCGTTGGTGATCAGCAATCCTGTATCTTCTCCTAAACCAATACCTAATGTTTTAGGATTGCCCACAACCGCCTGGAACAGCCTGCCAATCCGGCCGCGTTGTACAAAATGAGTGTCGATGATCACGTCATCAATCAGGCCTAATCCGCTGGTAATTTTTACCTCTCCTTTTAGCAAGGCTTCCGAGCTGCTTCCCTGGTAAATCATATTGCTTGATGCTGCTGCAGCACCGGCCGAAGTGCCCGCGTAAATAAAGTCTTCGTTGCGGTATTTTTCCAGAAAGATTTCATGAAAAGGAGTTCCGCCAAGTATAGAGGTCAACCTCAACTGATCACCACCGGTGAATAAGGCAACATCGGCTTTGCGCAACCTGTTCAAATTTTCAGGGTCCCTGGCCTGCTCGCGTGTGTCTATATGCAAAACATCAACATTACAGGCATTCAGGTAAGTGAAAGCTTTTACATATTCAGGACCAATTATTTTTGGAATTTTTGAAGCCGTTGTGATGACTTCAATCCGGGAATTTTCCTTGTGTATGGATTCGTCAATGATTCTTTTTAATATTCCTTCTTCAAAAATATTCAGGTTATTTACAGCACTCTGATCTAAATTGTTTTCGGTAAAACTCCCTTTGTCAACGGCTCCACCTATTATTACTAACTTTCCCCTTATGCTCATGTGCTAACATTAAATAATGGCTAATACGTAAATTCCCCCCTATGCCGGAAGAGATTCAAACAGCCGGCATCTGCAAAAATACAATTTACTTTGATCTGCCCGATACATCCTGCGCTATCAGAAATATTTCATGAATTTGTTCCGGAGTTTTTAGAATGCCTGTTTTAGATAAAAATTCACTGTTGACTAATAAAAAAATGATATTATTCTGAAAATATTGATTCCAACATTTCCCTTACGGGGCTTATCCAAGCGGGGTTGCTTTAAATTCAACCAATATTCAGTAAAGCCAGGACTGTCCCGTTCGATTATTTGCGCAGACAAATAGCTTTTAGTAGAAAACAAAGAGCAAAATCGAACTTAGTCCCGTCAGAGACGTTTTATATTTTGATAGAACAGTATAGAAAAATTTAGCTTTTACCTTCAAAAATCCCTCTCACAATTTAAAGCATGTATTCCCAACGGAAGAGGTGTAATGTGAGGATAAAAATCTTTCTTTCAGATAACTACAAATTTTAAGCCCATATTTTATGAAAATACTGAAAATTCAAGCGCTGCGCGGACCTAATATCTGGAGTGTAAACCGAAAAAAGCTGATCCAGATGCGGATAGATCTGGAGGAAATGGAACAGACGCCTACCAATAAAATTGAAGGTTTCAGGGAGCGAATAGAGGCGATGTTTCCCCTGTTGATCGAACATCGTTGCTCCGAAGGCGTAAGGGGTGGATTTTTTTACCGCGTTGAGCAAGGCACCTGGATGGGCCATGTAATTGAACATATTGCACTCGAAATTCAAACCATGGCAGGCATGGAAACAGGATTCGGCAGAACACGTGAAACCAAGACACCGGGAGTATATAACGTCGTTTTCAGCTATTCCGAAGAAAATGTTGGCCTGTATGCCGCCGAAAGATCCGTCGCAATCGCCGAAGCACTGATTACAGGTACGGAATATGACCTTGATGCCGACATTAAAAAAATGCGGGAAATCCGTGAAGAGGTCCGTCTGGGTCCCAGCAC
>JBBSDG010000195.1:0-8111 GCA_038249635.1 Bacteroidales bacterium
CATATTTTCGGGTAAGGTAAGTAGTGAGAAAGTAACATTGCCATAGGTTAATTTGCCATTTTTTATTGCAATCTTATTTTTAAGGATATCGTAATTGGCTACGTGAATTTGGTAACCAATTGGCACATTCACGGCGTTTCCGGCTTCGAGGTATTGCGGCAACTGATCGCCTACATAATACAACACATCCGCCTGCATTTGCCCTTGTTGCAACATGTATTGAATTCTCGATTGGTAATCCATCCATGAACCTGCAAAATTGAACCAGCTATTGTTTCTATTAAAATGAGAACCAAATTGGCCAAGTGTCATTCCGGGAACTTTATCAAAAGGTTGGTGCACGTTGCTGTGCAATATCATCTGATTAATGCCAGAGCAATAAGCACGGTCACCATAAGGTTTTAATTCCGCAGGAGATTCGCTGTAATGCGCCATGCCCGTATAGGCCTCTGATCCCAATACTTTTTTATTATTAAACAAAGTAGCACTTGCCAAAACCTCCAGGGATACATTTTTAGAAGCATTGTATTCTAACATGGTGGTTTTACCGTTGTGGCCTGTCCAAAATTCAAACATGGGCATATCGGCATATTTATTCGTTTTGAGTACATCCAATGGCGGATATCCAAGGCCGCCATAGATGACTTCGGCATGCATTTGCAGTTTGTTTTTATGACAAAGGCTGTTGAATTTTTTATAGTAATTGTTTTCTATTAAATCGGCAATAGTGGTGCGGAAGTCAAATAAGAATGCTTCACTGGTAGCAGCGTCAGTCACCATTTCGCCACATAAAGCGGGAATGAATGGGGTTATTTTATATCCTCTGCGAGCTTCAAATTCATGCGGCAGGCTCTGAGTCCAATTTTGAAAGGCACATTCCCAACTGTCGATCAACAGGAATTTAAAGGTATTGCCTGTCATGTCGCCGGCTTTATCAATTAATTTCTGAGGGAACTGACTGAAATGAAATTCTACCACACTGGAGTCCATTTTATCACACTCCAAACCTTCGCCCTCTTTTGTAGCAGGCGCATTTACAGCACCTGTGGTGGTATATCCGAATCTGATGATCTTCCAATTGCCTGCAGGCGCATTCCAATTCAGCATCCCATTGGCATCCATTTTATCCGATATATCCAATACCTTGCTTTCGTCGATAGCACCTTTAGAAGTTCCGGCACTTTCGAAAGCGGATTTGTCGCCTGCTTTCACCATAACTGTTTTTTCCTGATGAAATGGAATGCCTGGATTGTAAGAAGGGGATTCATCTTTCTTGAGCAATTCTATCTCTGCCATTGTTAATGCCAACCACGAATCTGTATATCCGAAATCTTTTATGGTTAATTTGTAGTATTTGGATTTGGTAGCGGGGATTTCAATTTGTTTGATTTCATTCAGCCCTTTTACTTTAAATTCCAGCAGTTGCTGAAAGTCTTTTCCATTGGATGATGAAGACAATACGTAGCTCATTTCAAAATCTTTCGGGCTGCTCCAGGTAAATTCTTTTCTGGGTAACAAACAAATTTTATCAGCTTCAAATTCAGTATTAAATTGGAAAGTAATAGTATTTCCTCTGTCTAATTTTACAATACTAACAGGGTTGCCATCTGCCAGCACGTTGGAATTCGCGCTATCATTCAGCAATATCGAAGGCTTTGCTTTTTGAAAAGAATTCAACCCGGTGGATGATGGGAAGGCTACCACTGCAACATCTTTATAAAAATTATCCCTGCTAAAGGGGCGATCCAATTGCATAGAAATTGTTTTACCTCCTTCGATATTGGTATTAGCCCATGTAAACATCTTCATGGATTTCTCCGGTGTAATCCAGGGACCACCGCTCGAACTCCAGCCATCGCAGTTATGAGCGCCAATGGTAATGCCCAATCTTTTAGCCTCTGTAAGCGCCCATTTGAACATGTCATACCATTCCTCTGTTCCGAATTTTACTTGTGGTACCAAATATTCTTTATCGGCAATTAATCCAACATTCAGAATAGTTGCTTCTGCAATTCCCTGGGCTTTCATGCTTTCAAGATCTTTAGTGATGCCATCTTTTGATATGGAACCCTGCACCCAATGCCACCATGTATTTACTTTTGATGATTGTGGCGGATTTTGAAAATCCTTGATATTCTGCTCATTTTGGGTTTGGTTTTGAGAAAAACCAATTTGAACCAATATGAAGATGGAAAGTAACAGCAGGCCTGTTTTTTTCATTTCAGTGTAATTTGAATCTTGTTGTTGATTTAAAATTGAACCTGTTTTTGTTATTTTAATTCCGGCTTTTGGGTAGGAATTACTTAATTAACCTAAAAAATCATAAAACTATCATTGAATTTTATCTTGCATTTACTATAAATACCAGTGGATTAAAGCTTTATTTCCACCTCTGTTCCAATGGTATAAGAAATTTTCAAAACGCCCCCTTTTTCAAACGCATTCCATATATAACCATTTGAACCTGGCTGATTTAACGGGTTGATGGTTTTTCCCGAAACAGAAATTGATTTGGGATTTGAAGCCAGACGCAGAACAACTTCAGAATGATTGTCAAAAGTCTTGAAGGAAACTTTGTTAGCTTCGTACCTGATTTTCTGAACAACCGATGTGGATCTCAGCAAATGATTTTCGCCGGCCGGCGCCCATTCGGGAATTGCAGCCATCGCATCGATAAAATGGCGGATATAATCCCCATACCCATCCGAAAACCAGGAGCCGGTCCAATTGGGGCCGACTGCAACCACGCCGTTGTCATAGGTCATGTAGGAAGCCACGTTTAAAAAACGGATTGCCTGGTCTTTATACCAGGAATCGCCGGTGCGTTCGTAATACAGGGCACAGGCCGATCCATAACGGGCGGTATGACTGCCCATTGGCTCGTAACACCATGTTTGTTCCTTGATGGCATCAAGACCTTCGGTTTTAAAAGCATTGGATACCCAATGAATAAGCGAAGGAACCGTAATGTCGATAAAGTTATCAAGTTCAGGATGAGCAATAAGGTACTTTGCAAGCTCCACAGGTGTAATCTGCAGGCGGTTGGCCAGGTCCGGATCATTGGGAATATCTTCGAAATACCCGTTCCAAACGAAGGTTGTTACCGGCCCTGATTTGGGAAACAACCATTTCCAGGCAATACCGGATGCCCGATGAAAAGCGTTGGCTTTGGCTGGGTCCAGACCAATCCTGGTTTTTATACGGAGCAGTTCGTCGAGTAACTTAAGAGGATCAAGCGCGTTGGAGCAATACTCGCTCACAACAATCCCGTTCCTGGCATTTACCCTGAAAGGCCATGGAGAAGTGATCCGGCTGAACGGAGTCAACTGGTTGCCTTCGGGTTTTGCATCCCTGATGTGAAGGGCGAGCGCATCGGCACAATGAATGGCGGCATTCAGAAAGAGAGTATCTTCCGTGATTTCATAAAAGCGGAGATAGGCATATCCGAGTTCCCCAACCTTATCCGGTTCAATTACCTGCAAGCCGTCGCCCCGGCTGCCATCTTTATCCCATTCCATCGCGCCGTGGTAAATCTTCGAAAAAGGATCGGCGCTGGCATAAGGCACCTCCGGCCATCCCCCCCCTGAAGGTGTTGTGCCATTCGTAAGCTGGTATTCCAGCATGTTGCGGACCATTTTGAGATAGGAATCATCACCTGAATAAATACGGTATTGTATAGCCAGGCTCTGCACGGAGCCGGCATAAATACAAGCCGGATTATTTGCCCAATGCTCGGCTACAATGTTTTTCTGAGGCGTCATGTGCGGACCCTGAAAGCAACAGGTTACCATATACATCGGCAGTCCTGTTTTCTCTTCAAGCGGTGTATTTTCCATGAAATTGGACGCCAGGTTCACCACCTTATCATAAGCTGGACCCGGTATTTCAGGCTTATACCATCCCAATATTCGGCTACTGTTATCGCGAATAATCTTCCGTCCGCAAAGAGAGTCTTTAATTGAAACATCCGACAATTGGGCTATTGACGAAAGACCGGCAAAAATGAGGATCAGGATAATGGATATTTGTTTCATTTTTATCTGTTGTATAGCGTGTTATAACAATTCTCAATTATAGTTCCCTTGAAATTATTGTCCAGAATTTTAAAGGTAACTTCAGTGTCCTTATGGGCATTCTGTAATTCTTTTTCTTCAATTTCACCAACAGCCCAGTTCAACCCCGACCATATTACCTTATTGTAATTAATTGATACCGGGATAATTTGACCTGCTGAAACAACTTTGATCTGAAGCACTTCGCCCATTGGTTTACCAAACGGTGGCGCACCGCCGTTAGCTTTCACAATGGCACCATCCATATCTTTTAACTCAAACACCAATCTAATGTTCCCTTTTTCGGGTTTATTGACCTGAAAAGAAACAGCTTTATTTAAAGCCTTCCGGTTCCGGATTTTAATCGAGTAGATCTCATTGGGAAACCAGCCTTCACCGCTTGTCCCCAACGAGTATTTCTCATTGGAATATTCATTAAACCCTATCAACACCGATTGTTCAGGAGCCAGGGTTACGGTATTATCTTCAATGATATTCCGGTATCCGGGCTGCGAAAACAGGATTCCTGCCGATTGGCCCTTGTAATCCAAGGGAAGCTGAACTTTCTGCATTTGTTGGCCGGGGTTCACGGCAAACACCAAACCACCTTTGGCATTTTTAAGGTGATAAGCAAATGGTAATTTCTGATAGGGATAATCGCCAATTAGTAGAAGGGTATCCATTTGGTAAAACAACTGTTGGGCCTGTTTCATCCAGACGGCATCGGGAGCATCGAGCAATTCGAGATTTCCATAGTAAGTTTGAAACATGCTGCGCTTGGCCAGTGTTGAAACAAGCATGATTTTCCAGTCCTGCTTTCCACGATAATTGCCCGTTCCTGTATTGGAGAGCATAAACTGGCTATTGTCGATAAATGAGATGGGAACCTTTTTTTTTGCAAAAGTCCAGAACATCTGGTCGGAATACAGGGTTACGCTTTGCACAAAATTGTACCCGGGAACCAGTCCGGGCTGGGGATCGCCACAAAACAGGGCATCGAAAACTTCGAGCCACCAATCAGTTTCGGCTTTTACAGAAGAATGATGGTCGAAAAGCCCGTTGTAAACAATGAACTTGCAGTCGGGGTGTTTCCTTCTGAAATCGGCAACCAGTTTGTGAAACGCTCTTTTGTTCATATCTTCCACTTGCTCTTTCGAATATTTGCTTTCATCGCCAACTTTTACAGCATAAATTGCGGCAAAGTCGATTTTAAATAGCGTAACCCCTTCATTGTGCCAGTATTCAAGCACCGAGTTGAAATAAGCAGGCCAAACGCCATCATACAAGGCCATCCAAAGTTTTTCTTTCCCGATACCATTGGCCAGCGTATCCTGGTAATCGCTGCATATTCTCATTCCATCCCAAAACATTGGCTGATAGCCATAAGCCGAGTTTTACATCGTTGTCCTTTGCTTTTTTGAAGAATGCCTTATGACCGTTTTTCCAATCTTCATTAAAGGTTCTGTAAAGGTTGTGTTTACTAAACCAGAACATATCCATCAGAAAATAATCGAGTTTTACGCCATGTCCGCGCAGGGCGAGGTAGGCATCCAATTCTTTATTGGCAAGTTCTTCAGTCAGTTTTACCGAATCGGAAAGCTGGTCATGGGCGCCCCAGGTTATGTAAATATTTTCAGGAATTTTCCTCCCGGGTTCTTTACATGACAAAAGTGCAAAGATAATAGCGAGGAAAAAGCATACTCTTAATATCATTGTTGTGAAGCTAAATGAAAATGGATTATTACTATTTTTCATTGTATTTTGAATATTTATAAATCATTCAATTCAATTGCAGCCCACAGATTACTAGCCGACAGTTCCACCGCTTTCTTAAGGTTTTCCATTGCTTTTGCCTTATTGCCCAACCCTTTGCAACCCAGTCCTTTTAGCAAATACGCATTCGAAAGCTGAACATTTGCAGCCTCTTTCTCCCCGAATTTGGCAAAGAAATCCACCTCCGAGCCTTTCTTGAGCCTCTTGTCGCCCTCGTCGATCAGGGCTTTGAAACTTTCATCCGCTTTATCCTTATTGCCAAGTTTCAGATAGCTTAATCCCTCGTAGTAGCTGATATAACTTATTTCATTGATAGGCCGGGCGGTAGACGTAGTAAAACTTGATTTGGCTTTTGATTTATTCCCCAACGCTTCCCAGGCGAGTCCGGTAAAATAATCGGTCTGCGGGCTTCGTTCGTCGCCGGTTTTAAGGCCCGGCTTTGAATTTTCCGGAGTTTGGGCAGATGCAAGGAATTGCTCAAGAGCCTCCTTATACTTTTTCTGAACAAGGTGTTTTTTACCTGTTAGCAAGTGTGCATCTACGGTAATATCACGTACCTTGGAACTTCCTTCACGAAAATGGAATATGCTGTTTGCAAGGTACTCAACCGATTTTTCCGATTCGCCGGCAAGATTCAGCACCATAATTTCACGTACGAATGAGTCATCGCGTTTCTTAACAACTTCATTTGCAGACTCAAATAGCTTCAACCGTGTTCCGACAGGGGTATTATTCAGCTCATAAAGCGGGTCGAGTTCGGCATAATATACCGGGTCATCTTTTTTAAGCTCAACAGCCCTTTCATAGGCCGAAATTGCTTTTGCAATATCGTGGTTATATTGATAATATCCCCAGCCGAGGTTTCTGAATGCAATCGCAAGAGAAGGGTCAAGCTTAACAGCCGTTTCCCAGTAAGAAATGGCTTGCCGCGGTTGCTTGTCGTAAAGCAGGTTGCCCAGGTAATAATAAGGTTTGGCATCATTTGGGTAATACCTGGTGGCCAGTTCAAGAATCCTGACCGATTCGAGCCGGAACGGAAACCCGTAATCAACAGGTTGAGAGGAACCTTCCCTGATAAATTTCCCGGCTTCATCTTTATTGCCTTTCAGATCGGCCAGATACCCAAGAAAATAACTAAGTTCCTCGTTTTTTCCTTTGAACCGCAGCAGCACATCTTCCGCTTCCGTATATAGCCCATCATCCAGGTATCCGGTAGCAAGCTCAAGGTAATTCTGGTCATAATCCCTCATTTTTTTATTCAAATCCGCCAGCAGTTTCTCTGCATCCTTACTGCTGCCGGTTTTTAGCGAAAGCAAATAATTTTCATTCCCTGCCCGGAAATCAAGCGGATCATGTTCTGTAACATTTGCAAGCGTGGCACTGGCTTCCTTGAAATTACCAAGTCTTCGCTGGATAGATGCTTTAAGTGTAATTGCACTGTTGTTTTCCGCATTTGTTGACAATGAATTGTTTACCTGCACTAGCGCTTTTATAAAGTTGCCTTGCAGGCATGATATCTTTGCCAGTTCCAGATAGGCAGCTGAATGCCAGGCATAATCCCAAGTTGCCCTGTATAGCGTATCAACAGCTTCATCATAAAGACCTAAAGCTTTAAGGGTCAGCCCTTGGAGGAAAAGTGCCTCGCAGGCTGATGGACGAGTATAATCTTTTGTTAATCTTTTAATTGCGGTGGAAAAATATTTTCTTGCCGTTAGATAATCGCCATTTTTAAGGCAGATATTTCCAACTGCTGTATTTGTACGGATATCGGACGGATCGCGTTTTAGAGCCTCCTCATAATAATCAATTGCATTGAGTGTAGGATTTGCAAATTGTTGTATCCTGCTGCCTGCCAGGTAGAGTTCTTCAATAGTCAGGATATCCTTTGGCAAAGCTGGTCGCTTCACAGTTTCAGGAAGCTGCGCTTCGTGTTCTTTTGCGACCGGATGGTACGAAACTAGAATTTCACCGGTTTCAATATTGATCATTTCGGTGGAAAGTTCAGTTTCAGCAAAAGTTCCTTCTATATTTACCGTTTGGGTAAATGCAGTTGCCGGCGAAATCTCCGTTTGCTTTTCAAAAACAATTACCCCCTTGTTTCTGAGGTTGATTTTGGCATTGGCGACTTTCGATGTGGAATAATAACCCAGAAATACCTTGTGATCCTCACGTTTTTCGAGGTTGACAGCCCCGTTGAGGTTTGCGTATCGGAATCCCTGTATATCTTTTACAGGATACCAGTACTGTTTAAATGTTTTGACTTCATATGGCCTGATCCAGCTATAA
>JBBSDG010000196.1:0-8106 GCA_038249635.1 Bacteroidales bacterium
GCGCTTTATAGTTTCTGGGCAATCCCGTTGTTTCAGTGTCGAAAAATAAATACATATCTTATTCGTTTTTTATTAATTCAGAAGAGCTTAAGATTAACAGTATTAGTCAAACCATATTTTGTCTGTTTTCCTGCGATAACCCTGATATTTGGGTTTTTTTTCAAAAAACTTGTTAATTTACGACTGTCCCAATCCAGTTTCAATGCCAAAATAATCTCTCTTGTAGTGTAATTTTCCTTTTTGAGCAGTTCGATAATTTTTTCTTCAACATTTCCTGGAGCATTCTTGTATTCTGTACCAGAATCATTTAACTCATTTTTTGCAAATTGTTCTTCAAATAAATTTTTAACAGGAGTCGTCTTGAAATTAATTGGCACACCTTCATTGTTAACGGGGATTGCTCCAAATTCAATTAGCTTAAAGTTTGAATTCACTTCGTTTGGTTCCGGCTCTCTTACAAAGATCTTTCGTTGTTTTTGCAAACCATCCATTCCTCCTTCCCATGTACCACCTTTGTTATCTGTCTCTGCCACATATATTTCCTTTGCCAATCCATAGATATATGCATTTCGCGCCATCGCAAATCCAACATCCCATCCGGCTTTTGGGAAAAAAGTACTCAATACAAGAACATTCCCGTTTACAATGGGCTCATAGTATTTTTTAAAACCTGAATTGAATGTGAGTATTCCCTGAGGTAAAACAATAATACTTTTCCCGTGAGCTTCAATAGTGCTGTCCAATGCCTGCTTATCGACTCCTTTGGCAAAACCGCTTACGACAACCTTCAATTCCCTGGCTAATCTCTTTGCTACCTGATCTGTAAAATTCAGTGCGGCTTGACCAGCATTTCTGGAACCAACAATTGCCACCGGATCTTCTTGCAGTAACCCTCTTCGACCTTTAATATAGAGTATTGGAGGACTGCTTTTTATTTTTAAGTTTTCTTTCAATACTGTTGGATAATCGGGAGAATTGATTGGTATAATCTGAAAGCCTTCATTTTGTAATTGTTCTGCAATAAATGCAATGCTGGGGAGATCATTTTTTGCATCTTCCAAATCTGTCATCTCCTTAGCTGTAAATGCAAATAACTCCTTCCACCCATTTTTCTCAAGTTCAAAGAAATCAACCCACGAAAGTTTATTCTCATGGATAATCTCGATTATCAGCCGATTAATTCTTTCGGTATGCCATTTTGGTAAATGAGCAATTGAAATCCAGTAGGTATTTTCAATGTAACTATTCATACTAATTGGTTTAAAATATTACCACCAATAATTTCAAGCCTTAAATTTAAGAATCTGTATTGATAGTCATGGGAATTTGTCGCATTAATATTAACTCTTTAGGCTTTAATATTCTCAAATCACTTCACGGACCAATGATGCAGCTGCCAGATCTAATAATAACACAGTATTTGCATGTGTTCGCAAAATAGTTGCCGGACATTCCGGTGAAATATCGTTCACTAAAGTGTCGCGAACTGCGGTAGCTTTTCGCTCGTCCGGAACGGTACAGATAATGGCTTTCGATTTCATAATCTGCCTGATTGACATACTGATTGCCTTTTCGGGAACATCGTTAAACGTTGGAAACCACCCTTCACCAAGTTGCTGACGACGGCAGGCATCATTCAGTTTTACAACAAGGTACGGCTCTTCTGTTTCGAAATCTGCCGGAGGATCGTTAAAAGCAAGGTGTCCATTTTCGCCAATGCCTATAAAGGCGACATCAATCGGATGTTCGCTGATTAATTCACCAAGGCGGATACATTCCTGATATGGGTCTGACTCGCCATTTACGTAGATAAACTCCTTTAGTGAAATGAGGTCAACAAACCTTTCCTTGAGGTATTTGCGGAAAGATGCCGGGTGATTTTCGGAGATTCCGATGTATTCATCGAGGTGAAAAGCGGTTACTAAAGACCAGTCGATATCCTCTTTTACGAGCTCGTTCAGCATTTCAAACTGAGATGCTCCAGTCGCAACGATTATATTTGCTTTCCCGTTGAGGCGAATTGCCTTGCGAATGAGTTCGGCACCCCTGTTGGCGGCCTTTAACCCAAGCAATTGTTTGTTTTCTGATAGTACTATTTCCATCTTATATTGTCGTTAAGTGATTGGTTTAATGCGTATATAATTCAGTTTGTCATCCAGCGGGGTCATCTTTGGCATTAATAAATGAACAAAGACGAGAATAACAAGGTAGGACGAACCCGCGATTACAAAAGCCCAGAAATAACCCGAGTTATTGGCGGTGTCCAGTACTGCTCCCAGGGCAATATCTGCGATTATTGCAACAGCCACACCAATCATTTTTCCGATTCCTATCACTGAGGCGATTGCTTTTTTAGGGAATACATCTGGAACCAGTGTGTAACTGTTTATCGACCACGACTGGTGTCCTGCAGCACCAAGTCCGATTAAAAAGACTGCAAGCCATTTGCTGGTAATCACCGGAACAAAGGATACAGGTAAAATAATGATCGCACAAACCAGCATGGTTACTTTCCGTGCTTTGTTGATTGACCACCCTTTCTTTATCAGTGCGCCGGAAGTATATCCACCGATGAGACTTCCGGCATCTGCCATCACAAAAATGATCAGGAAGGGAAGTCCTATATTCTTAATGTCTACTCCAAACTGCTCGGCAAGGAATTTGGCACCCCAGAAAAGGTAAAACCACCAAACACCATCAGTTATTGTCGTTAAAGAGAAGGCCCAGGTCTCCCGTTTGGGCAGCAGTTTTAGCCAGGGGATTTTTTCAGATGTCTCCTCTTCGGAATCGCTGTTAATATACTCTAACTCTGCTTTTGAAAGTTTTGGATGCACCTCCGGTTTTTGATAAGTTCTCAACCATAGAAATACCCAAAGTGCACTTAATACTCCTGTGAAAAGAAAAGGTATTTGCCAATTGTCTCCTTCAACAGAAACGATTGCACCCACAACGAATGGAGCTAATATAGCACCAACACTTGTTGATGCGTCAAAGATACCTGTGGCAAAAGCCCTGTCCTTTTTGGGAAACCACTCGGCAACTGTTTTTATTGCAGCCGGAAAATTCCCCGACTCCCCAATTCCGAGTCCAAAGCGTGCGGCCATAAACCCGATTAAACTAAATGCCGGTCTGATAGCCGCATGTAACATTCCGAAAATGCTCCAAATTACAATCGAAATCGTATATCCTATTTTTGTACCAAGTTTATCAATGATACTCCCCATGAACAACAATCCTATTCCATAAGCAATTTTAAAGGAAACCATGATGGCGGCATAGTCTTTATTCGACCAGTCGAATAATTTTTGCAACGTTGGAGCCATCACGCCGACAATACTGCGGTCGAAGTAGTTGATCGTTGTGGCCATAAACACCAGTGCAAGAATTCGGTATCGATAGTTACCAATGGTTTCTTTTACTACATTCATTTTAGTAATTCTTTATTTTGAACTGTCATAAACTAAATTTCCGGCAACAAAGGTTTTCCTGATCGTTAATTCTGAATCTCCTAATTCAAAAAGGATCAGGTCTGCACGTTTGCCAGGTTCGATGCTTCCGCGATCGGTTAATCCATAAAGTCTGGCAGGGTTTGTACTTGCCATTTGAATTGCTTCACCTAAAGAACAACCTGTTACCTTCATGATATGGATGACTCCTCTTGAAATAGGTGATGCTGAACCATACAGTACATTTTGTGCCGGGTAGCGAAGCATTCCTTCCTTTGTTAATTCGATTGTTTCACCTTCTTCATTTTTATAATTACCCGGAGGTAAAGCTGCAAAACTGGTGACGTCTGAAGTGATGATCGTTTTCTCAGGACCTTTCACTTTATAAAATACTGCGATCTCTTCGTCGCGCAGGTGGAATCCATCACAAATGAGGCTGGCCATCAATTGGTCATTGGCAAGTTGTGGCCACAAAGGATTGTTATGCCGGTTGATCATATTGGCACAACCATTCCCAAGGTGGGTGGCAATTTTTGCCACGTTCATAACCGCCTCGTCAATGATCGCTTTGGGCGCATTGTGATGGCCGATCGCAACAGTGATACCCATTGCTGTGCATTTTCGAATGAATTCCATTGCTCCTTCAAGTTCGGGTGCAATTGTGATTGTCAGAATGTTCCGGCCCGAAGCTTCGTAGAATTCCATGAATTCTTTCCAGTCGGGTTTATGCACATATTTGAGCGGATGGGCTCCACGGTAACCGTCCTCAGTTGAAATATAGGGACCTTCAAGGTGATATCCAGGAATGGACCCAAGCAATGCTTCGTTATTTTTTGAGTCTGCCAGAAGTGCAAAATTACGGAGCAGAACATCTTTACTATTGGTTGTAAGCGTCGGAAAGTAGGTGGTTACCCCTTTTTTCCACAATTCGCGGGTTGCTTTCAGGATGCCTTCCTTATTTAATTCGCCACCGCCAAAGCAAAAGGAAACACCAGCAAAGCCGTTCACCTGGTTGTCGATCAGTCCAGGTGCAATGAAAAGGGGATGGCGCTCATCCGATAACTTGTCAATCGGCTGAACACTTAAGATCTTACCATCTTGTATCTCAATGGAAACAGGCTTGTTATCAAGATATAACAATCCTTCTATTCTGGTCTGGGCATATGTTGCATTTACGGATATCGTCAAAATAAAAACTATTAATTTCTTGAAAAGTTGTTCTAAAGAGTGCTTCATACTCACGTTTTTGAGTTCACATTTTTACCTCTTCCCATTTTTCATTAGTCCCTGACCTTTCAAGCGCTTCAAGAACGGCAATGCATTTCAGAATGCGCTCGTGTGCAAGTGGTTCTTTTCCCGTCCTGAACATTTCAACCATGTCGGTATAGTTTTTCCCTGGAACACTGTCTTCGATGCGTGATTTCAGTTCTACTGTTCCTTCTTTGGTTTCTGCAAATGTCCGCCATCCATACGAAAGGGTTTTAAAGATAAGTGTTGCCAGCATCTCGTTTCCAAAAACGAGGGTTGCGGTGGTATTTTTTCCACTTCGGGTAACCCTGACTCTTCGGATGTCATCTCCGAAAATATACATAAGTGGTTGAACCATATGAATACCGTAAAAGAAAACACCGCCATAAGGTGATTCAAGATCGGCAGGTCCGCTGATTGTTACGTGGCTAATGGCACCCATCGTTTCAACCTGTTTTTTGACGTCAAATGTTCCATCTTTATGTGCTTCTGAACTATAGGATGACACGGGCGTTCCCACACGGCGGGCCATTTCGAGAAATTCCTTTCCTTCTGAAACCCTGTAGCAAAATGGTTTATCGATGAAGGTCGGAATCCCAGCCTTAACAAAAGGTTCAGCAGCCTTCAGGTGATATTTGGCATGACGGTGATCAACAATTAATGCGTCGATCTTGCCCAGCATTTCGAGCGGGTCTTTCACCATATTGGGGATCTGGCCTTTCTCCATCGCTATTTTGGCAAATTCTTCTGTTTCGCCCCAGACGTATTTCACCTCCACTCCAGGAAACTTTTTATCGATATTGAAAAGTTTTCCATAACCGATTGTATGTGAATTTTCGGCGCCGATAATTCCGATACGAATCGGTTTTTCTGCTGGCAAACCCTCCTTAAGGAATAAGGCAGTAGTTTTTCCTGTTGCGGTTAAAGCCAAGGCAGATAAGGTTGTACCTGCTCCAATGGCTTTAATAAAAGATCTTCGCGTTTTCATTTGTATCCGTTTTTGGTTATACATACTTTTCTAAAGCGTCATTTCCCAGCCATTCTCATAGTCGCGCGACCAGAGTTTCATGGCCTCCGGATCGTTCAATATATGCCCGTTCTTTGAATCAATATTCAGGGTGCGTCCTGTACGTTGAGAAATATTTCCCAGTTGCATTAGTAAGGTACTTTCGTGTCCTCCGGCAATACCTGAATGTAACGTTTCACCTTTTGTGATTCCGTTGAAAAAGTTTTGAAGATGCAATGCATCAAGCTTTTCTCCCGGATTCATCAGGTTCGAAGAATCAATTTCAACATCGCTTTTTACATTTTTAATCACTTTGTTGTCTAATCCGACGATTGTATAATCGTTGCCGCCCTGCATTACCATGGTTCCTTTTTCGCCATAGAAAACAACACCTACACTTGTTCCTTCTATGTTATGAGGATTGCAACTACGACCTTCCCAGGTCAGCGCAGTATTGTTGTCGAATTCCATACTGATCACCTGCGTGTCGGGGGTTTCCCAATCGTCATTAAACCGATATCGTCCTCCTGCAGAGTTCACTTTTGTGGGAAAATCCACGCCTAAACCCCAGCGCATCAGGTCGACCATATGGGTTCCATTATTAAGAGCTTCGCCGGTTCCCCAGTGCCAAAACCAATGCCAGTTGTAGTGAACGTAATTATCTTTAAATGCGTTACGCTTTGCAGGACCCTGCCACAAATCCCAGTCCAGCCACTCTGGGACAGGTGCCTCTTTACCAATACCGATAGAAGCACGATTATTGGCATACCAACCTTTTGCGAAGTAAACCCTGCCGATTACTCCTTCTTTAAGCTCCTTAATTCCTTGAGCTACATTGGGCCACGATCGACGTTGGTTACCCATCTGTATTACGCTTTTGTATTTAGCCGCTCCCTGAACGAGCATTTCTCCTTCGGCCGGAGCATAACTGCATGGTTTTTCGAGGTAAACGTGTTTGCCTGCTTTCATTGCGAGCATGGCTGCCGGAGCGTGCCAGTGATCGGGCGTCGCAATAGCTACCGCATCAACATCCTTGTTTTCAAGTGATTCTCGGAAGTCTTTAAATCCTGTCGGTTTATGCCCCGTTATTTTTTCAATATTCGCGGTGCATTTTTCAATAGCTCTTGAATCTACATCGCAGATATGAATTACTTCACAAGCTTCGAGTTTGGAGAAATTCTGAGAAAGGGCATACCCGCGGGAGTTTACACCAATGACGGAGAGTCTGATCCGCTCGTTTGATCCAACAATCCGGTTATAACTATTGGCACTGAATCCAGGCAGGATGCCTCCGATTGAAAGCATTGCTGATCCTGCAATAGTTTTTTTGATACATTCGCGTCTGGTTGTCATGGTATCTAAAGATTAAAAGATTTTAAATTTTAAGATAACGTAGCAGGGTGAAAAATAATCTCAGTCAATCCTATGAAGTTTATTGCGTTGGTGCCGAAAAAAATTGTCTGGTTGACACCAACCAACGTCAAAGTGATTCCCACGCCCAAATTACCAAATATCAATGAAGAACTATAAAAAAATTTTCATTGAAGATTTTTTATTCGCTTTGAGAATTATCCAATATATTTGTCTTTTACGATTAAGAAAGATTTATGTGGAGATAAACTTATCGGAATGAAAAAGATTCAAAATACTTTAATTATTGCCTTTCTGATTGGTTTTACAATCAATGGTTTTGCCCAGGACAAAATGTTATGTCAGGGAAGCTATTGGACAGAGGATCAGGCAAATGTTTTCATGAAAAAATGGGCCAAAGAATGGAAAACAAAAGCTGACTGGGAAAAACGCGTTGAAGTGATCCGGCAGGGAATATTCAAAGGGATGAAACTAGACCAGATGCCCAAAGTTGGCAACGAGTTTAGTGCCATCATCAGGAATACCCGTTCGATGGATGGTTATATTGTTGAAAACATTGCGATTGAGAGCTTCCCCGGTTTTTATATCACGGGAAACCTCTACCGGCCACTTCAGGCTGAAAAAAGATGTCCTGCTATTTTAAGCCCCCATGGCCATTGGGTCAATGGGCGAATGAGTCCTGATGTTCAAACACGCTGTGCCAGTTTTGCGCGGATGGGAGCAATCGTTTTCGCCTACGATATGATCGGTTTTGGCGACTCAAAGCAAGTGAACCACAAAATTCCAATTGCTCTTTTGCTGCAAACATTTAACAGCAAACGCGTTATTGATTATCTTGTCTCACTTCCGGATGTTGACCCCGAAAGGATTGGGATCACGGGCGAATCAGGTGGTGGTACCCAAACCATCATGATTACGGCCATCGACTATCGTATCAAAGTTTCAGTTCCTGTGGTTATGGTGTCGGCTTATTTCTTTGGCGGTTGCACCTGCGAAAGCGGAATGCCAGTTCACCGCAGCACTAATCACCAGACA
>JBBSDG010000197.1:0-8038 GCA_038249635.1 Bacteroidales bacterium
GAGTACCGTTAAAATCGGGAACCACATTACCTGATTCATCAGCTATAATACCTTCAATATTAACTTCCATAAAAGCTTTCAGTGTATCAACACTTATGCCGGGGATATGGCCGTTTATGGTTTTGGTAACTACTGATAAGGATGGGAAAGCAATTTTTAGAGCCGGATCGCCCAACAGAACATATTTACGGCCATTTTCGTTAGAACCCTTATCGCGTTTCGAGTTCATTATTATATCACCCATCCTGAGATTTTCACCTCCGGGTTTGCTCAAAGCATACTGGTAAAATTTTTTATTCAACTCAAAGTTCGGGGTTCCATAAGTAGGCCGGGTAGTTGTAAACAACGCTATTCCACCGCCTTTGGGATTTGTGAGTACCATTTCGCCTGCAGACTGGCGCTCCAGATCATCGAAGCGGCTGAATTCGCAGGTAGCTGTTACAAACACCGGCAGGTTATTGTAATTTGACCAGTTGTTGATATCGTTAACTGTAATAACTTTCTCATGTGCCAGGCCTGTTTCGCCCCCATGGCCCGTATAATTAAATATCAGGCACCCTTTTTCGATGCGCTGTGTTATTGCCTTGTTAACATCAGGGTATAGATTACCTTCGGATGAAGCTACCTGAACATATGAATCGAGGTAAATTTTATCCAGGTTTATATCTGCATACTTATTTTCAATATCTACCGCCATTTGCTCCGCCTGCGAAATATGATCATTTAAATCTTCGTCATCGGCAACAAAGGTGATAACATTACGCCAGTCGGCTGATGTTTTGGATGAAGGTACTGAATAATGTATGATTTTATCCACAGCCTGTTCAGCTTCCAGCGGTGTTTTAACCACCAGGCGGCCTATGCCCAGGTCTATTACATCGGCATACGACTGACCTTCGTTGGCATCGAGCATACCATAATAATCATCGGATACTAGGGAACTTATGGGGCTGTATGACTCAGGTGATTGCCACGACGGGATGAAGTTGGTATTCGAAGGCATTTTATCTTTGTAATCGTATGAAGCATCACCAAAAAGCAGCAGGTATTTCGGCATAGTTCCTGCGCCAGATTTATCATAAAGCATTTTCACAAAATCACGGATGGCAGTGATATCAGTGGTACCCGACGAAAATTCATTATAAATTGTTGTAGGGTCGAGAACAAGCACATTAAGATCCGAAGTGCTGGCGTGGAAAGTTGCCAGCCGTATGGCCTGTGTCATAAAAAGTTGAGGAGCCAGAATAATCATATCGGCTCCTTCAGATGCATGAAGATTTTGATTTGCAATTTTATTTACAAACCGTGGCTTCAGCAGTTTTGCCTCATCAAAAGCAATAAATTGCCTCAGGGTGTCGCACGGAAGAGTGAAAACCAGGTTGTTTCCATTCACTGATGTGGCAACAGCAACAGGAGACAGCGGGGTAGTAACTTCCCATAATTTAGCTTTCCCAGCCGCATCATATACGCTGTACTTAGCAATATGTGCAGCACCCCGCGAACGACTGTCGCGGAAATCAAGTTGTCCGCCTGTAAACCGCAGATCGCAACGCGCATTAACATCCAGCAAATCAAGGTATCCGGCTGAAGAAGAAGATGTTTTAGTATATTTAATATCAATTTTAACTGGCAGCGAAACGCCTTGCAGAGTTTTATAGGCAGTAGCTCCGGAGGCAACAGGGCTATCAGCATAACCCGAAACCGGCGAATGAATAACCGTCCACGACTGGCTCCCAACAGCGAGCCCAAAGGAACTTGTAACAATTGATTTGGCGGCAGTAACTGACCGGACCTTAACTTCGCCACCGGCTGCCAGCGCAGGCACCTCAAAAGTATAGGACTTATTGAGAATAACATCGAAAATTTGAGCGAACCATTGCCTGCCCGATTTTATCAGGTTCAGGTTGTTTTCCTCGTAAAAAGTATAAAAATCGTACGAATCCACTACGTCGGTTTCAACCGATTTTGAACTTTGCTTCACCGAAATACGCTTTCCTGATCCCTGGTCGGTAGTAAGAAAATAGCAAATGGTATCGGAATACAAATGGGTGGTATGTTCCCAAATATCCCGCGGATTATTGAACTGCCAGGTAACCGGTCCCTGGGCATAAAAAAGAATCTGGTCGGCCTGGTCGAAAGAGCCATCAGCCTGGCCTGTAACTTCAATGGAATTTTCGGGCAAATCGTTAGCACGAGCAATGGAATTAGCCTCGGGAAGCATGGTTGCTCCCCTTCCGAAAATTCCGATTTTTGAAGGATTCAGCTTTGAAGGATCAATTCCCATTGCAATAAGGTCGTTGTAATTTATACTGTAGATACCAGTTTGCGTAACAGCAAGCTTGTACCAGTTTCCTTGCGAGAGGACTGAATTTGACGCATAAAGGCTGGATGAACTTTTTAACAATCGTTTCTGTTCCGTAAACCGGATCCGGAAGGAAGCTAATTTCAATACCTGCCTGGTAATAGAGTCCATTTTGAAAGGTAGTATCTCCACATGAATTCCTCCTTGTTTGCGGCTCATGACTTTGTTCGCCGAGTAGGAAAGCTCCGTTGGAACAGGTATTTCTGAAGACCTGAGCAGTAGCACTTCTTCATCCGTAAGTGGTAAAAAAATGCAATTATCCAGGGTGATATCATCCGATATTTCGGATCCAAAAAATGTTTCGTTCCACACAGGCAATGATTGCCCTAAAGAGTAAACAGCACCATCGAATGATATATTTTTGATCAGGCTGTCGTTGAACATAACCGATAAAGGGCTGTTCCAAAGTATAGTGCGGCTGGCAGGCTGAACCTGCGAGTGCAACACCATAGGCAGCAGAAACGCCAACAGCAGCAGATTCAGACATGGATACCTGTTTTTTAACAACTGACCGGTCTTTAATAATTTACCTGACTTTACAACAAATAAGACAGGGTTTCGTTTGGAAACCTATGCTTAATGAAACGTAAAATTTGGTTATTTCAGGCTTATCTAACGTTAGTATTTAAAACGTTAAAAACACTTCATTATTGCAGCCCGCAGGATATTTTGCATCAGCCTCTCACAATAAAGATTTATTTCGTAATATTGTCCTCATAAAACCATGCGTACGAAAGCATCAGCTATATTGTTTCTCGGAGTTTTTCTCCTTACCGCAACAAGGGTTTCGGCACAGGATGTTGCATTTTCACAGTTTTATGCCAACCCTGTCTATCTTAACCCTGCCCTTGCCGGAAACAGGTTGTGTCCGCGTGTTATGCTCAATTACCGCAATCAGTACCCTAAGCTAGGCGGCAATTATGTTACCTACAATGCTTCTTATGATATGTATTCGCTTAAGCTATCGGGAGGAATTGCCGTGCTGGCAAATGCTGATATGACCGGTCCGCTGGGATCATTGGCAGGAAGTGCAGTTTATTCGTATTACCTTAAAATTTCTCAAAAGTTAACCATGAATGCTGCCTTGCAGGCTGGTTATTTTCAATACCGGCTAAACTGGGATAAACTTATTTTTGAAGATATGATCAATCCGGGAACCGGTGAAGTTTTATCAAGCAGTCCTAACGAAAAAGGCGGACCTCCAAAGTTGAAAGTCGGGGATGTTGATTTTTCGAGCGGAATGGTTTTCGGATACGATGGCACCTATTACTTAGGCGCTGCCGTTCACCACATTACAAGTCCCGATCTGGCTTTTTACCAGGGCAACATCAGCCGCCTTGCACCAAAGCTTACGCTTCATGCGGGAGCTTTATTCAATTTAAGGCAAGCAACAATTCCCGGCAAAGAGAATGATAATTTATCGCTTTCGCCAAACATCGTTTATATGCAACAAGGCAATTTTCACCAGCTAAATGGAGGAATGTACCTAAATGTATTTCCTTTTGTGACAGGTCTTTGGTTGCGGCACAATTTTGAGAATCCCGATGCGTTAATAGCTTTGCTTGGGTTTCAGCAACCCAACTATAAAATAGGATATAGTTTTGACTATACATTGTCGCAGATGGGGATGCAGGCAGGTGGCGCCCACGAGATATCATTTGTATGGTTTTTGCCATGTCCGAAAAAAGAATTCAATTATAAGGCAATAAAATGCCCCAGTTTTTAGTTAATACCCAAACAAACCATTGAAAAAGATGTCTAACTACGGCAAATTAGCAGCAAAAGTATTGTTTGCAGCAACAATTGCACTTATGGTTTCTTGTAAGAGCAAAGAATCTTCACGCACCACAAGTTGGAAATACAATGATCCCAAGAATGGCGGTTTCGAAGTAGCAGATTATAAGAGTCCTATCACAGGTCCCGGACTTATGTACATAGAAGGAGGTACCTTTACCATGGGACGGATCAGCGATGACCCAATGTACGAATGGAATAACATCCCGCGCAGGGTTACTATTCCCAGTTTTTACATGGATGAAACCGAAGTATCCAATCTGGATTATACTGAATACCTTTACTGGATCAGCCGTGTTTTCGGCACAAGCTATCCTCAGGTTTATCAAAAAGCATTGCCAGACACACTGGTATGGCGCGACAAACTCGGGTATAACGAACCGCTGGTTGAAACCTACCTCCGCCATCCGGCTTACAGAAACTATCCGGTTGTTGGCGTAAGCTGGTTGCAGGCTAACGATTACTGCCTCTGGCGTACCGACAGGGTAAACGAAATGCTCCTGGTTGAAAACGGTATCCTGGAACTTGATCCTGCTCAAAAAGACGAAAATAATTTTAATACCGAAGCTTACCTTGCCGGTCAATATACAGGACTGGTAAATAAGCCAATGCGCGACCTCAACCCTAATGGTACCGGCGAACGCAGAGTACGAGTCGAAGATGGCATTCTTTTATCAAAATACAGGCTGCCTACCGAAGCCGAATGGGAATTTGCAGCTTACGGACTTGTTGGCAATACACATTTCGAACGCGTTGTTGAGCGCCGTATATATCCATGGAACGGAACTGTACTGCGTACCGATGAAAAGAAATTCTATGGAAGCTATGTGGCTAACTTCAAACGAGGCCGTGGCGACTACATGGGCGTTGCCGGAAATCTGAACGATGGTGCTGCCATTCCTGCCGAAGTTACTTCATTCTGGCCTAACGACTATGGCCTTTACAATATGGCAGGTAATGTGTCCGAATGGGTAATGGATGTTTACCGTCCGCTGAGTTTCGAAGATGTAAGCGACTTCGCTCCGTTTCGTGGTAATACATTTCAGACACGGCAGACTGACGGGCAGGGCTACCTGGTTCCTAAAGACAGCCTGGGTCGTATAAAATACCGTCCGGTGAAGGAAGAAGAAGCCATGGGTCGTTTTAATTACCGCAAGGCCGACAACATTAACTACCTCGATGGCGATAATCAGTCATTGGCAGGTGCCGACTGGCTGGCTCCAAGCACAGAAGAAGGCAGCACCAGCAACAAAATGTACGAATATGGTGTATCATCGCTTATTAGCGACCAGGCGCGTGTTTATAAAGGCGGATCGTGGCGCGACCCGGCTTACTACCTCAGCCCTGCAGCCCGCCGTTCGATGGACGAAAAAATGTCGTCAAACTATATTGGCTTCCGCTGTGCAATGGGTAGTGTAGGAGGTTCAGCCCCGGCAAAAAGATAATAACTTAATTTGTTTATAAAAAAACCCATCCCTTATCCGGATGGGTTTTTTATTTTAAGTAATTTGCATCTTCTAACCTACCAATCCTATGCATACCTCTATCGAAGAATTATATTCCTTATTTCTGAATCACACTGCAATTTCAACCGACTCGCGCCAGGTTGTTCCGGATTGCCTGTTTTTTGCGCTGAAAGGAGATAATTTCGACGGTAATAAATATGCGAAAGTTGCCCTGGATGCTGGAGCCGCCTACGCAGTTATTGATGATCCTGCATACGAAGGAAACAAAACGCTGTTGGTGAATGATGTGCTCGAAGCATTGCAATTGTTAGCGCAAATGCACCGCCGGAAATTCAGCATCCCGGTTATAGCCATCACCGGAAGCAATGGAAAAACAACAACCAAGGAATTGATAAATGTAGTTCTGAGCCGCCAATACCAGGTTACTGCTACCAAAGGCAACCTGAATAATCATATCGGTGTTCCGCTTACCTTGCTTGAAATAACAAATGAAACACAAATTGCAATTATTGAAATGGGAGCCAATCACCAGGGCGAAATCGCGCAATTGTGTTCGCTTACAGAACCCACTCATGGCCTCATTACCAATATAGGCAAAGCGCACCTGGGCGGTTTCGGCGGTTACGAAGGCGTAATTAAAGCCAAGAGTGAAATGTATGCCTGGTTGCGTAATTCGGGTGCTGAAGTATTTGTTAATGGCGATAATCCCTTGCTTACGGAACTTTCGTCTGGAATAAAGCGAACGCTGTATGGTAAACAAGAAGGCAATTCCTGTCGCGGGCAGGCCAGGGAAAATAACGGAATGCTGGAAATTGAATGGATATCGGATATCAAAACAATTTCAGTGAAAACTAACCTGGTAGGAAGTTATAACTTTGAAAATGTGATGGCTGCTCTCTGCCTGGGGAGTTTTTTCAATGTTTCCTCCGATGAAATAAAAACTGCCATCAATTCGTACATGCCCTCCAACAGCCGTTCGCAGGCAATGAAAACAGCAAAAAATTCGATTATCCTTGATGCCTACAATGCCAATCCTACCAGTATGCAGATGGCCATTGAAAATTTCAGACAAGTTAAAGCCCGGCATAAAATGGTGATATTGGGCGATATGCTCGAACTTGGCGACGAAAGTTTTGCGGAACACCTTGCTATCGTAAATCTGGTTGATACATCTGATTTCGATAAAGTAATTCTGGTGGGACCTGATTTTAAAAAGGCTGCCGGAGAACGCTTTCACTGTTTTATGACTTCAGCAGATGCTTACGAATGGTTAATTACACAAAAGCTGAAAGATTATTATATCCTGGTAAAAGGCTCGCGGGGGATAAAAATGGAAAAAGTACTTGAAGCACTTTGAGTGATTGGGGAAAAGTGAAGAATGATAGCACGACGGCACGACGGCACGACTGCACGACGGCACGACGACACGACTGCACGACGGCACGACGACACGACGGCACGACGGCACGACGGCACGACGGCACGAATTTTCAACCTTGAACGCTCAAAGCTTATTGAACCTTGAAAACTAAAAAACACCAGTTAATTAACCTATGAAAACTCACCGCATCATCGGGATTATGTCGGGCACCTCGCTCGATGGCGTTGACCTGGCTTTTTGTGAATTTGAGGAAACCTCATCTGGTTATTCTTTTACATTAGGCGCATGTGAAACCATCCCCTATCCTGAAACCTGGCTTTATCGGCTAAAATCACTGCCGGAAGCATCTGCGTTGGAATATGCCGAAACCCACACCCATTATGGTGCTTACCTTGGCAGACTTGTGAGCGAATTCGTCAGCCGCAATCAGCTTTCAGTGGATTTTGTAGCAAGCCACGGGCATACTATTTTTCACAATCCAGTTAAAAATTATACTTCACAAATTGGCGAAGGAGCGGCTATAGCTGCAGGATGCGGGCTGCCGGTTGTCTGCGATTTTCGTACAGGAGATGTGGCAGCCGGAGGACAGGGAGCACCTTTGGTTCCAATCGGCGACCTATTGCTTTTTGCAGAATTCGATTATTGCCTTAACCTGGGCGGATTTGCCAATATCTCCATGCAAAGAGGAGATAAACGTATCGCTTTTGACGTTTCACCTGCCAATATAATTCTGAACCATATAGCAGCTCAAAAGGGCAGATTATTCGATAAAAACGGAGAAATGGCTGCTTCAGGAACAATAAATCCAGAACTGCTTCAAACGCTTAACAACCTGGGATTTTATCATTTACAGCCACCAAAGTCGCTGGGCAGGGAATGGGTTGAGAAAGAAGTGATACCTATGCTTACCTACTATAATATAAGTCCCGAGGATGCGGCATGTACATTTTGCGAACATATTGCCATCCAAATTGCAGCCTGTGTAATAAATGATCCGGATAAGCAAATGCTGATAACCGGTGGCGGTGCGTTTAA
>JBBSDG010000198.1:0-7863 GCA_038249635.1 Bacteroidales bacterium
TGGTTGAAATCGGCCATTGTATTATCGAACCAGCCATTCGACATTTTAGTTTCATCAAATTTTGAACGGTAGGGATCCGAAATAACCACTCCGCGGAAATTCGAACGGGTAAACTCCGGCCATTCGTGAATCCAGTCCTTTTGTGGCAGATCTTTCATCCAGTAGGAGTTGGTTCCAAAATGATTAAAAACTATATCCATAACCACTTTCATTCCTTTAATATGAGCCAGTTCGACCATTTCGCGGTAGCTGTCGTTGGTGCCGAAACGTGGGTCAACTTTATACATATCAGTGGTTGCATAGCCATGGTACGAAGCAGTCGGCATATTATTTTCGAGCAGCGGGGTGCACCAGATGGTTGTAACACCCAGTTTCTGAAGGTAACCGAGATTATCGCTGATCCCCTTTATATCGCCGCCATGTCGTCCATTCGGATTATTGCGATCCGCTTTTTCGAGCATGCCAGGCATGTCATCGTTATTGGGATCGCCATTGGCAAAACGGTCGGGCATAATGAGGTACATCATATCCGAAGTATTGAAACCCTGGCGTTTAGCTGATTCCTTTGCACGGGCTCTTAGCTCATATTTATAACTGATTAACGTGCTGTCCTTTTCATTTTCCTTGAAATTGATTGTGATTGTACCTGGCTTTGCACTGTTGGTAATACTGAGATCAACAAACAAATAATCCTTGCCTGTACTTGTTGAGCCTTTTACTTTAACCCCTTTGTAATCGAGGAAAGCTTTGGTTTTACCGATATCTTTCCCGTGTATCATCAACTGAAGTGAATTATTCCTCATATCGGCCCACCAGCTCGGAGGCTCCACATGATCAATAGTAACCTGCGCAAAGGCGGATCTGAAAAGAAAAATACAGATAATTAGAAACGGTGTCTTTTTCATAGGTTGGTAAATTTGTTTTCGCAAAGATATAGGAAAAGTATCCATATAAAACACGCTCGTTTTATGCAATCGTTTGCAATTTAGAAAATTATGAAATTAATTTTACTTTCCCCGTTTATGGATGCCTGAGAATGGAAAAATAAAAGCCGGCTTAGTGTAAGACCGGCTTTTTGTGAATGAAGATTCATAGAAAAATAATTACAGATGCTTTAAGAACAGAACTTGCCAAAATGTTGCAAATCGGTAGTTATTCGTAAATCGTAATTGTAAAGCAGGCTTAGTGATTTACGATTTTAGATTTACGAGGTACGATTGGGAGATTTATGATTTACGATTGTGGATTTAGGAGGTACGATTGGGAGATTTAAGATTTACGATTGTGGATTTACGAGGTACAATTGGGGGATTCATTATGTCCTCGTCATTCGTAAATCGTAAATCGTCATTCGTAAATCGTAAATTTCTTTTTCCGGCAGGGCTTTTCCTCAAAAGGAAAATTTAGTTACTTATCCCACCAGAAGCGATCCTGAAGGTTGGGAACAGTTGCCGGGAAGTTCGGATTGTAAACACGTTCGTTGTGGGGATAGGCAAATCGGCGCGGAATGGCACCTCCCGGGTTTTGAACATGGCTGCCTCCTTCGTTGGGTGTAAGTACCGGATAACCTGTGCGGCGGTAGTCTGTCCACGATTCAATAGAAGTAAACAAAGCAACATACTTCTGGTTGATGATAACTGAAAGGTCGTTTTCGAAATTTCCGGTAAGAACTGCATTTGCATTAATGTAGCTGTTGATGGCAGCATCGGTGGTTGTAGTGCCGGTAATCTTTTTAATGCTGGCTCTTACACCATCCTGAAGTGCAGTTTGTGCTACAGGGTCGGAAGCATTGAGCCTAAGCCTTGCTTCTGCTTCAATGAGTTTCAGTTCGGGGTATGTCATCAGGAACACTGGAGAGTTGCTGGATGTAAAAAACAATCCATTGAGTGTTGCCACACCAAATTTCTTTTTGTAGAAAAATGATCTCCGGGGATCGTTGGTCATCAGCATACGGTTGGTGAAACTTAGGTTGGGCAGCATATATTCGAGCAATGTAAACGAATAAAAGGGATTGTATTCGGCTGCATTGTAACCAAAACGATAGATCATATCACCATCACCCGATTTCATAGCATTGGCAGCAGCATCAAGGGCTTTTTGTGCCGGGTTATAGCCCACTTCGGAAGCGCGTTTAGTAAGGTGCATGTAATAACGGGCTTTCAACGCATAAGCAGCCTGTATCCACTTGGTGGCATTCCCTCCAAAAATCAGGTCGTCAGCTGCCGGTTTCTTCCCAGTGTAGGTTGTCTGCAGATCGGTAATGGCATTGTCGAGCAATTTCTGGATTTCATCATAGAGGTCTTTCTGAGAATCAAAAACCGGGTTGCGGTTTACGGAGCCTTCAAAAGCTTCCTTATAAGGAACATCACCCCAAAGTGAGGTTAAATTGCCTAAGCAGTTGGCCATAAGAACTTTGCCTATTCCCGCATAATAAAAGGATTTTTCCTTTTCGGCCAGGTCGATCATGATTTTGAGGTTGTTCATAGGACCGTCGTAATAATCATTCCAGTCCCAGTCCACGTAAAGCGTTTCGTCGAGTATATACTGCTGAACCTGAATAGGATGATTGTTTATGCCCTGGTAATACTGCATAAAAATACCCGTCATCACCTGGGGTGAGCTACAGCTTAACCTGGCAAAGGATTCCTGAGCAAAAGGAAGTATTACCGATGGAGGAACATCGGTGGGGTTGTTCGGATTTATATTGGCATCCTCCAATTCGCAACTGTTTAACAGTAAAACACTCAGAATCAGTAAGGGCAATTGTATGATAAAGGTTTTTGTTTTCATAGTTATGATGATATAAGTTAAAGCGACAACTGAAGACTGAACTCAACACTTTTTGTATTTGGCATATTGAAGTAATCGCGGCCAAGACTGTTCGAAACACCCGAAAGATTTGTTTCAGGGTCGATGCCGGTGTATTTAGTCCAAAGGAAAAGGTTGCGGCTGTTAATGCCAAGGTTAATGCCTTTAAAAGGCGTTTTCGAAATCAATTTGGAAGGCATACTATAGGAGATCCCCAATTCGCGTAGGCGCACATACGAACCGTCTTCGATGGCAGCTTCCGACAATCCTGCAAGCCCGCCCTGCGAATCGTAGTATTTTTTATCGCGCTTTACAACTACTTCGTTTGGCAGACCGGTATTTTCATTCACCCCCGGAAAGATAAAATCTTCGTTGCGGTTTTCAGTTATTTTACCGGTTCCTAGCGAGGACATCACATTCTTGGTTCCGTTGTAAACAACTCCACCTTGCTTTATATCAATGAGGGCGGTAAAATTGAGTCCTTTGTAGCTTAATGTGTTGCGTATTCCAAGCATAAAGTCGGGATTAGGATCACCAATTATTCCATTCAGCGGGTCCTTGCTGGGGTAACCATCGTTGCGAACCATGATCCGGCCTGCTTCATTACGCAGATATTTGGTTCCGTACAATACGCCATAAGGCTGACCTTCGATGGCAACGGATTGGGTGCTGCTTACACCTGTAGTTTCGAATGAAAACATTGGAACGCCATCGGGAAGTTCAACAACCATGTTGCGGTTTCTGGTGAAATTGAACATCATTTCCCACAAAAAACCGTTCCTATCCACGGGTGTAACTGAAATCTGTGCTTCAAGTCCTTTATTGGTAATTGTACCCGCATTCATAACAATGGCTTCGTACCCTGAAGAATAGGGTACCGGTACGCTAACAATTTGTCCGATACTTTTCGATTCGTAATATGCAAGGTCAACTCCAATGCGGTTGTTATAGAAACGCAGGTCGAAACCTATTTCGGACGAGCGGGTGGTTTCGGGTTTAAGGTTCTTGTTTCCTATGGTTCGCTGGGTGGCAAAAACCGTTTGGCCGCCTATGCCTCCGGTAATGGCTGCGTAATAATTTTGTAGGGAGTAGATAGGTGCATCATTTCCAACTTCGGCCCATGAGGCGCGGAACTTTCCGAAATTAAAAATCTTTCCTTTATTCCAGCCAAAGGCATCCGAAAAAATAAAGCTTCCGCTGAAGGAAGGATAGAAGAAAGAGTTGCTTCCTTTGGCAAGCGTTGATGACCAGTCGTTACGTCCGGTTGAGCTTAAATAAAGGATGCTTTTATAGCTGAGCTTAATATCATAATATACACCAACAATTTTGTACATGGTTTTTGAGTCGTTGCCCGAAGTTACAGCCGTATTGCTCAGGTCGTAGAAATTGGGCAGTATAAGCGAATCGCCCCGTTGCGCATTGTTGTAGGTTTCTTTCACATAATAGTTATGACCGGCCAGTACATTCAGTTTCACGTTTTTGCTAAGCTCTTTTTCAGCACTGAGTACAAGATCGGAATTGATCCCGCTGAAATTATACGTGCTGGCAGTAACGTAGCCATTTGGGGTATCGCTCGAATTATTATCGAAAGATGAGGCTCTTTTTTCAGTGTAGTAGTCGATGCCAATGCGGTACATGGCACTCAGCCAGGGCATAAACTTGTAATCAAGTTGGGTGTTTCCTATTAAACGGTTAACTTCAGCTTCAGCCTTGTTCTTGTTTACTGACCAGTAAGGATTGTCGTACCCGCTGTAGTACATTCTCTGGGTTCCGTCAGCATTCATATAGGCAGTTGGGTCGTTTACCGGATCGCTGCTGGCATTGGTGAGGTCGAATGTAGGCGTATTTCGCGTAAGCCCCACCATTACAGCCGAAAGGTTACTTCCTTTCTGGGCAAGGTGGTTCAGGGATTTGGAATATGTGGCGGTTCCCGAAATTTTAAGTTTTTCGGAAATTTTTGAGTCGCCGGCAATTTTTACATTGGTACGTTTAAAATCGCTTAGTGGAACGATACCAGTTTGGTTAAGATGCCCCGCGGAGAAGAAATAACTTCCATAATCAGTGTTCCCCGACATGCTCAGATAGGTATTGCTGGTCATAGCGGTTTCGAAAAAATTATCAACAGGATAGACATTTGCAGGTTTATCGGTGGCGGAAGGATCGCTCATGCCAACGATTCTGCCGTTTTTATCGTTTGGGTAATTGGTTGCGCCATCGTATCGCAGCGTATCGATGAACGGCCCCCAGCTCAGGTTTGATGTGCCTGAATATACGCCACCCGATCCTTGGGAAAATAGAGTTTGTTTTTCGGGAAGCTTGTTTACCCTATCAAACCCTAGTGAAGTTTTGAATGTAATGCTCTTTTTTATACCACTTTTTGATTTTCCCGATTTGGTGGTAACAAGTATAGCGCCATTTGCCGCCCTGATACCATAAAGAGCCGCGGCGGCAGCTCCCTTGAGAACGGTAACCGATTCAATATCATCCGAGTTCAGGTCGATGGCACGGTTCGAATAATCATATACATAACTTCCATCGTAGCTGTTGTCGATCGGAATACCGTCCACTACAAACAGCGGCGAATTGCCCGATGCGCGCAGAGAAGTTCGCCCGCGAATGGTTATGCTCGAAGAAGCACCGGGCGTTCCTGAGGAACTGATAACCTCCACGCCGGCTACTTTTGAGCTTAAGGCGTTTACAATATTTCCGGTTTTTGAATTGCTCAAATCCCCGCCTTCCACTTGCTGCGCCGCGTAGCCAATTGATTTTTTCTCGGCTTTGATCCCGATGGCAGTTACAATCACGCCTTCAATGGTTTTGGCATTCTCGGCCAGTGCCACGTTGATAACTTTCTGGTTGCCGACTTTAACAGTCTGGGTTGTATAACCCACATAACTCACTTCGAGCACATCGTTACCCGAACTAACTTTAATGGAATAGTTTCCATCAATATCAGTGAGAGTTCCGGAAGTGGTTCCTGTTATTTTTACGGTTGCCGCAGGAAGGGTTTCACCATTGGCTGCCGAAGTTACCTTTCCGGTAATGGTTTGCTGTGCATAAGCCCCGACAACGAAGAGCAACATCAGCAAGGTTGTTGTAAAAATCTTTCTCATACGTAAACTTAACAGTAGTTTGTAATAATTTTTCGAGTTGTAACTAAATACACCTGATGGCAGGGATTTACTTAAGCGGGTTGAAAAAATCTTTTTAGAAGACGGAAGTCCAAATAGTGAATAATGAATAGTGAATAGTGCGAATCAAGGGTTAAAATTATAGCTTATTAGCTGCCAGGCAAACTCTTCCAAAGTTTAAAACTTTGGAAGAGTTTAGCGTCCCGTAGATAAAACATGATTTCAACCCTTGATTCGCATGAAAGTGAAAAGGGGAATGTGATTTGAATTTAGATTCTGGAATCTGGAACTTGATATTTCAAAAGTCAACCAGTGCTTTTTGATCAGAATTGATATCCGGATTAAAAAGAAAAATAATTTTTTCATCTGATTAAGTGAATCTTTAAAGATGAGTGTATAGCAAGCAAGAAAAAACCTTTTTATTAACCTAAAACCAATGATTATGAAATCTAGATTTTTACTTTTGGTTATCCTTGCAGCTATGGGCTTTGGCCTCAGCGCACAACCTCTTCACTGGACAGAATCGCTGTATGATCCATTGTTGACTTCAACAATTGTAAAAGAAACTACGCTGAAAACAGAGGGGATGTATTCGATGAAATATACTTTTACGGATCCCGGTGTTGTTTTATATAAATCCGAGTTGTTTGCTGTAACCCCGGGAGTGGAATGGAATTTCTCAGTTGATTATTTAGATAACGATACTTCGGGAGTCATAACTGCCCGTGTATATTTTATGATTGATGCAAATACTCAGGTTAGCCCGAACAGCGCTGGCAGGTTTACAACAACAAATACAGTGGATGGAGCCAATTGGCAAACGCTTACTTTGACCGGAGGCGCAACGTTTGTACCTGTAAATGCCACATTGGCGTATGTTGCAGTACGCATGTCGGCAGCAGCAGCACCAGCCTGGACAGGAACAGCAACTTTTTATGCAGATAATCTTAAATTTACACAAGGATCCGGAAGTACAACCAACCTTATAGTAAATCCCGGTTTCGAAGATTGGGCTGCTCCTGTTATAGTCCCAGGATCTACTCTTCCAAACTGGAGCGAATCGTTGTATGATCCGTTATTAACTTCGGTTCTTGTAAACGAGCCTACACTAAAAACAGAAGGATTTAATTCACTGAAATATACCTATACTGATCCCGGTGTTGTTTATTTATACAGCGATACCATTGCTGTTACCGCAGGCGAACCTTACAGCTTTTCGTGTGATTTATATGACAATGATCCTTCCGGACTTGTTAGTACTCGCTTATGGTTTTATACCGGTGTTCCAAATTCTGCGTACCTTACTAGAACAGAAACCACCAGAACGACAGATATGGCTGCCTGGCAGACAGGCACCTTATCGGGAACTACACCAGAGGGTGCCACCATTGCATATGTGGGAATCCGGCTTGCAGCTGCAGCAGCTCCAGCCTGGACAGGAACCGCTACTATTTATGCCGATAATTTTAAATATACTCAGGGAATAGGAAGTACAACAAACCTGATTAAAAACGGCGGTTTCGAAGAGTGGCTTGCACCTACAGGTGCCCCGGAATTTTTAACTTATAAATTTGAAGGATTAACACCTGTTGTTGTTGGAGGCATTAATAAAGACGCTCATACAGTTACATTAACTGTTCCTTATGCTTCCGATCTTTCGGCATTGGTTTCCTCTTTTACATTAACCGAAGGAACAAATGCAAAAGTTGCTTCAACCGATCAGGTAAGTGGCACCACCCCTAATAATTTCACAACTCCGCTTACTTATGCTTTAACAAAAGGTGCCACAACTCAGGACTGGATGGTTACCGTTACCAAAACAGCTCCAACAACCGGTAAGGATATTATTACTTTTAAATTTGAAGGATTAAATCCCATGCTTACTGGTGTGGTAGTTCCAGGCAGTAAAACTGTAAGCATTGAA
>JBBSDG010000199.1:0-7852 GCA_038249635.1 Bacteroidales bacterium
CTTAAAGGAGTAATTGATGACTGGTCGGGATACGATGGCTTAGATTTAGCGCAATTGCCTGAAATCAGAAAACAAGGCGGTGACCATTGGTTTTATAATGGGAATCGCCCACGATACGGATCGGTTATTCTTGAAGGAAGTGCCGTGGATTTGCGGGTGGATAGCTGGATACTGTACAAATACGGTATAAACTACTGGTTTATATGGCAAGGAACCCATTGGCAGCATAATAACCAGGGGCCGAAACGGCATTTGCACCAGAATGTTTTCAACAATCCTCTCACCTTTATCAATGATCAGATGGAATTCGGCAATGGCGACGGTATTATATTTTACCCGGGACAGATGCCTTTTTTTCCCGAGCAGGACAGGGGTTTGAATGAAATACTGCCTTCTATCCGTCTGAAAAACATACGAAGAGGCCAGCAGGATGCAGAGATTATGAGGATGGCCGAACAAAAAGCGGGGAAAGATAAAGTTTTGGGAATAATTAATAAGGTTGGTCCAAAAGCACTTAGCGAAGTTAAAATGACAGATGCTGTTCCTTGGTCGGAGTATGGTGATGATTATGATAAAGCCAGGGAAGAATTTTTGAGATTACTCGAATTACCCTAAAGGTTTGAGCAGGCTTTGTACATACATTTTTATTTTTAGCGAAGCGGTTTAAAAATACCATCTGCTTCAAAAAAATCAGAAAGAGATCATTTTCACGAATAGAAAAAAGCTTAAACTTAAATTCATGAAACCAATAAAAACACTTTTATTATCAGGTTTACTTATCATTACGTTTTCTTTTACCACTTTGGCTCAGAAACCAGGGCTTTACCAGGAAGCTCCTGATCCTATTCCGGATAAAACAGCAGATTGGTCGAAAGTACCTGCCGGCCTACAGTCTGCTGTAGCAAACACGTTTGTCCGTTACTCCCTGAATGCGATTCCGGATGTTGATCCTTCAAAGGAATTAAATGTCGAGGGCTGGAAAGGCGAAAGAGTCAGCGGCCAGATTGTACTTTGGTCTTCCGGAGCAATTGAAAATATAGAGATGCAGTTTACTGATTTTAAATCATCAATAAAAAAGATATTGCCGGCTTCCATTGCCAAAGCTGAGTTTGTTCGCTATGTGTTAACCGATGAGTTTGGTGGTGGTTGCGATACCCGGAAACCAGGTGATTTCCCTGCATCGCTCTCGGCGGATGTAATCGACCATGTTAGCCGCTTTACAATGGCACCAAAAACCAGTCGGCCAGTTTGGATAACCATAAATATTCCCGAAAAGGCTGAAGCAGGCAAATACACATCTACGCTCAAACTGAAAGCAAAAAATCAGCCGGATAAAGAATTTAAGCTAACCCTCGAAGTACTAAACCAAACCCTGCCAAACCCTGCCGAATGGAAATTTCACCTTGACCTGTGGCAAAATCCCTATTCGGTAGCTCGCTTTCACAATGTAAAAGTTTGGTCACCTGAGCATTGGACATTATTGAAACCTTTAATGAAAATGCTTGCTGATGCAGGTCAAAAGACAATTACAGCAACCATCAACAAACGACCTTGGGGTGGACAAACAGAGGATGCTTTCGAAAGCATGATAGGCTGGACAAAAAAGGAAGATGAAAACTGGAAATATGATTATGCCGTTTTCGACAACTGGGTGCAATTTATGATGGATTTGGGGATAAGGCAGCAAATCAACTGTTATTCTCTGATTCCCTGGGGAAATGAATTTTATTATTTTGATGCAAAAAGCAATAAGGAAATAAAGATAAAAGCAGAACCGGGTTCATCTGAATATGCCGGATTACTCACACCATTCCTTACCGATTTCAGAAGTCACTTAGAAACAAAAGGATGGAATAAAATTACCCGTCTGGCCATGGATGAACGTGGTTCTGTAGAAATGAAGGCGATGTTGAAATTAGTTGGGGATATTGCGCCTGAGTTTGGCATTAGCCTGGCTGACAGCCACAAAAGTTATCAATTATATCCTGATCAATTGAAAGATCTTTCAGTCGCATTTGGTGCAACTATAGCTGAACCGGACTTAAATTACAGGAAAGCGAAAAATATGGTCAGTACTTTTTACCTGTGTTGTCAAAATAATTTTCCTAATACCTATACCTTTTCTCCTCCAGCCGAAGGTGTTTGGATTGGATGGTATGCAATGGCTGAAAATTTTGATGGATTTCTTCGCTGGTCATACAATAGTTGGGTAAAAGACCCTTTAATAGATTCACGGTTCAGAACCTGGCCAGCAGGAGACTGTTATATTGTTTACCCCGATGCCCGCAGCTCTATCCGGTTCGAAATGCTGCGCGACGGAATTGAAGATGCCGAAAAGATCAGGATTTTGCGCGACCATTTCATCAAGACCAATCAACCTGACAAATTGAAAATTCTGAACGAAACAGTCACAAGTTTTGCTAAATACGAAAAACCCGTAAATACGGATCAGATGGTTTCGAAAGCTCAGGAGTTTTTGAACGAATTATCGAAATAATCATACAATAATCTTAAAATCAAGGGCAGAAATGAACCTTGTCATAAACACCAAAAATTTGCTAAAGGCAGAAATGATTATTCTTTCTGTCACCATCTGCATTTCATGTTCACTGACAAAAAAATAATTAATACTCTTATCAACGAATATCAATTCACTACAATAGCCGGATCGGAAGTGGGACCTCTCGACGGGCCAGGCAACCAAGCACTTTTATACTCCCTCTAATAACAAAACTATGAAAACAATTATTTTACGACTAAGTACTTTATTATGCCTGATAGTATTCATGCATACACCTGTTCAATTATCAGCTCAAATAGGCACAGGATACGAATATATGCCCTCGAAAGTTAATGTAACCGGTGGAGGCAATATGCCCGACACAACCAAAGGATATATCTGTAACTGCGATGGTTCTGGTGCAACCGATGCTACCTCGTGTTTGCAAGCGGCTCTAAATACAGCAAGTGCTCAGAAAAAAATATTACTTATACCCTATACCGAGGGGTATTACAAAATTTACGGTCAGCTTTCGGTAAATTGTTCAGTAATGGGAATTGGCGGTATGCCAACTATAAAGCAAACGAGCAGAGAGAAATTTACATCCGTGTTTAGGTGTGTAAATAATATGTCGGGTTGGATATACAATTTGCATCTAGTTGGTACTTATAATGGTAGTAATGGTACAATTCAAAATGAGTGGAATCATCTTATAAATTTGGGTGGTGTTAATGGTGTAACTATAAAAGGCAATTTGTTGGAAATCCCCGAAGGAGACTGTGTTACAGATAATGCACAAGAAAACGATGTAAATCAATGTCGCAATGTGCTTATTACAAATAATTCAATGATTAACCCTTGGCGTTGTGGTATTTCTACCAATAATTTGATGAACAATTGGGCTATTTTAAATAATTATATTACTTATTCCTCTAGTTATGTCGACCCAATTGATCTTGAACCTTGGCGTGAAGAGTCTTATAATCAGAATATTGAAATAGCTTATAACGATATACAAACACCTTTACCTGCCTGGGAAGATGCCACGCACTTTTATAATGGAGTTGTAACACTGGCTGGCTGGTTCGATTCTACCCCGGGAGGAAATATTTTTATTCACCATAACTACGGTGTCTGGGGTGTTCCAATTACCAAAATTTCGGGTTATAAAGGAGCACCTTCTACATGGACAAACGTTGTTGTAACCAATAATGTTGAGGGTTCTACACCTCCTGCCACAAGCGATGTTACAGCTCCGTCAGTTCCATCAGGATTGTCGGCTTTAGTTTCCGACTCATCATTTGTATTATCGTGGACAGCTTCTACCGATGATGTGACAGTTACAAAATACGAAGTGTTCAGAAGTGGCATATCTGTTGGCTCAACCTTGACTAATTCAATTACTATTAAAAATCTTTCGTGTGCAAATGATTACACTATGACGGTTAAAGCCCGTGATGCTGCAATTAATTGGAGTGAAGCAAGTGCGCCTTTAATTGTTACCCTTAATAATTGCTTCGGAACCGATACTATAATAACTTTCGAAGATATGCCAGTAATCGAAACTGCATTAAATGGAATATATGCTAACATAAATTGGGGTACAAATAATTGGGTTACTTATAACGAAACAAACATAAATCCGGCATCGAAGGTTCTGAATATGAGTTCAAATAGCACTTCGGAGCAAACCGATACACTCATTATTTTGTCGGGAAAAGTTCTTAAACGATTAACAATTATGGCTTTAGGGAATCCTTCCATCAAAACAATTACTCTAAATTCAACAGAAAACCCCGATTGTGTTTTTAATGATATGAACATTTCGAACACAACATATCAAACAAATTGGAAAGAAATTGCCGATACTATAATCGTTAAAATTACTTGTGATGCAGGGGCTTCAGCAATTGTATTAGACAATCTTGTTTTTGGTGATGCACAAGCTCCATCGGCTCCTACCTCTTTGGAATCGTCATCCATAAAATACACTTCGGCAATTTTATCGTGGGCTGCATCTAGCGATAATTATGCAGTGGTTGGTTATGAGGTGTTTATGAATAATGTATCGATTGGTATAACAAGCGACACATCTCTAAATATAACCGGTTTGACCTGTAATACGGAATACTTATTTACCGTTAAGGCAAAGGATATTGTTGAAAATTGGAGTGTATCTAGTTTACCCTTCGCCATAAAAACATCCGAGTGCGATATTAACCCACCCAGTGTGCCTGATGGCTTTTCTGCAATCAACGTTACTGCATCTTCTTTTGTGTTATCATGGAATTCATCAACCGATAACGATAAAATATCCGGATATGAAGTATATAAAGATGGCATCAAATACGGAAGTACAATTTCCGATATTTCGATGTTAATTATGGGCCTTTTGCAAAATACTCCCTATTCAATGTCAGTTAATGCTATTGATGCATCCGGGAATAAATCCGACAGAAGTTCTGAATTTATAGTTACCACAAAGCAATGTACCTTACCACAAGATTGGACCGGAGTTAATATAGGTGTTACATCAGATCAGGAATCGTGCGAAAGTTCTGGTATTTTTACAATAGTTGGAGCTGGCGCCGATATTTGGGAAACTGCCGACCAGTTTAGATATGTTTACAAAAGCATGACAGGCAATTGCGGAATAATTGCAAAAGTTGAAAGTATTGAAAATACTCTGGCCTGGGCTAAATCCGGGGTTATGATACGCGAAAGTATTGACCCTTCATCAAAACAAGTGGATTGCATAATAACTCCTACGAATGGCGTTAGTTTTCAAAACCGCCCCACAACTGGTGGAATCAGCACATTACTAGGTTCGTTATCCGGAGTTAGTGCGCCATATTGGGTAAAACTCGAACGAATTGGAAATTCGTTTAGCGCTTATTCATCTGCTGATGGAAATACCTGGGCGCAAATGAGTACTGCTAAACCTGTTACAATGTCGGCAAATGTTCTTGTGGGCTTGGCTGTTACCAGCCATGTTGCCGGTGTAAGTTGTACTTCTGTTATTTCAAATGTAAGCACATATATTATTCCCAATGTAGGTATTACATCAGAGCAAGTTTCCGAAATTTCTATTTTCCCAAATCCTGCAACGGCAAATATTACTATTGCAAATATTCCTCACAACTCAGCCATTTCGGTATTTACAACCTATGGTGTTAAAATGGAAACTATTTACTCTCATAGCAACAACTCTATTGATTTAGATATAAGTAGCTGGAGTAAGGGAGTGTATCTGTTTAAAACACAGACAAATGACAAAGTTACTATAAGAAAAGTGGTAATTGAGTAATTTCTTAATTTTAAAAATAAGTAAAATGGAAAAAATATTCTTCAGCTTCGCGCTGGCGTATATATTAATGAATAGCCCCTCAGAATTTTTAAAATACAGCTCATAAACGACTAACTTGAAAATGCTCTAAATTTTAGCGTTGTCCCGTGCAGTACAAACCAATTTATCTGAAATGGAAATGATGGCAGCCTATCCAATAGGTTCAGGCCAATTAGAAGTGCGGTTATTTCTATGAGTTGAAAAAGTTCCCTGAAACTAAAGGGAAATCGCTTGAACAGAATGCAAGAGAGTTGACCAGAAAAGTGTAGATTGATTAAATTGCCGAATTTTGATAGTTCTTTTTAGCTTTCAGATTTGAGAAACTTTTTAAAAATTAAAAACAACACCATGTTTTTTATAATTAACATTCAAACTAGGTCAAAACAACTTATTATTAGACTTTTGAAAGTAAGTGGTACCCGAAAGAACGTGAATATGCTTTATAAAAAAATTAAATTTAACACAATGAATAAACAAACAATTTCTGAAAAAAAAGCCGGAATAGTTCCTGAAAAATGGGTATGGGTATTTTCCTTAGCCATAGTTTTATTCACTTTTAATTCATGCTCTCAATCGAAACCGCTTGCAACCGCCCATCCCAGCCAATACGAGTACACTACAATAGCCGGATCGGAAGCGGGGCATCTCGACGGGCCAGGTAACAAAGCACTTTTATACTCACCCGAAGGCATTACCGTTGATAGCAAAGGAAACCTGTTTGTAACCGAATACAGGACAAGTATTGTCAGGAAGATCTCACCTGATGGAACAGTTTCGGTACTGGCCGGAAAAGCCATGGAACTTGGTGATACTGATGCAAAAGGTGCCGCCGCCAGGTTCAGCAGGCCTCATGGATTGGTAGCAGTCGGCGATTCGGTGATGTATGTTTGTGATATGAAAAATTTCACCATTCGTAAGGTTTTGTACGATGGCACAGTTACCACTTTTGCCGGAATATCCGGGGAAGAAGGCTCTTTGGATGGTTATAGAACCAAGTCAACTTTCAGCCAAACCGAAGCCATTGCCGTAAACAGCAAAGGCGATTTATTTGTGGCTGACAGTTATAATTTCACCATTCGCAAAATTTCTGCCAACGGAATGGTCAGCACCCTGGCAGGAGTTGCAAAAAAACCAGGCTATGCCGATGGCACGGGGGCAGATGCCCTTTTCAACAAGCCACTCGGAATTGCAATCGATGGAAACGACAACATCTACATAGCCGATTGCGATTATGATGGCGAAGGAGGCGGAAACTGCCTGATCAGAAAAATTACTCCCGGAGGCAAGGTTACAACTTTTGCCGGTATTCCAAAATCACCGGGGCATAAAGATGGAAATCGAAAAAAAGCCCAATTCGACAGGCCGGTTGGTATTACAGTAACTTCTGATGGCATTATTTACCTGGCAGATACCGAAGCCGACCTTATCCGCAAAATAGATAAAAAGGGCAATGTTACAACTATTGGAGGCACTTATCTTGAGGAGAAGTTTGCCGACGGAATGGGTTCCGAAGCTCGTTTTGCTGATCCGCAATCCATTGTGGTTGATAAAAATGGTATCCTGTACATTGCTGATACATTTAATAACCGTATCAGAAAGGGGACAAAAAAGTAAGTTTCTTATTTTTCACCAAATCTTAAATTATGAAAAAGTATTTGATTCTGTTTGGCGCAATTTTCTTTGGTATTTCACTAACTATTAATACAATGGCACAAAAAAATGAAAAGGTCGGTAATTCCGATACGCTGCATATCCTCTGGACCAGCGGCGATCCAGATGTAGCTATAAAAATGGTATTTATGTATGCGCAGGCTTCCAAGCAAAATAGCTGATGGCAAAAGGTTGAACTAATTATTTGGGAGCCATCAGCGAAATTAACTTCCGAAAATAAAGAAATACAGGAGGCAATCAGGAAAATGATGCTTGCCGGAATAAAAGTTGAAGCTTGCAAAGCATGTTCTGATTCATACGGTGTTACTGAAAAATTGAAAAACATTGGAATAGAA
>JBBSDG010000200.1:0-7851 GCA_038249635.1 Bacteroidales bacterium
CCCGGATCAATAGTAACTACGTTTCCTGCAGCAATAGTCTGCTGGTTGTCGATAATATATGCTACATTGGTATTTCCTGCAAAATCCATTGATTTAAGGGTTGGAGAATCAGTTCCAATACCTACAAGCTGAATACCGAGACTTCCTGCATTTGCAATTGTACTACCTTGTTGAACAGGAGTGCCCCTGGTTAAAAACCTTCCTAATGGATAATAATCGATGTTCACAAAGGAGTTGTTGATAATCTGTGCATTATCGCTGAAATAAATCCCGCGGTACGAATTCTTTATTTCACATCCCTTCACGATATTTCCCTTTGTAACCTGAATCGCGTAATTATCCGAATTGTATCCTGCATAATTGAATTTCCAGTTTTCGATCCGGGATGTGGCTGTACTGTATAAAAGAACCCGACCCGAACTGCTGTGGGATATGGATTGTACACCGTCGTTTTGCGAATCCAACGGGTTGCCATAAGTGTCATCGCCAATAAAAGTAAAAATGATAGGTTCAGCAACAGTACCGACTCCCGTAATAACTCCATTGGCTGTAATCAGCGAATTATTATCCCGGCATTTTATTGCTATTCCCGGATCAATAATCAGAGAAGCGGTATCTGCAATATTTGTGTTCCCATACAAACAGTACGATATATTATCAATGCCGATAAATGAAGTTTTCCTGAGGCGTGAATTAGACGTAACATTCGAAGCTAAAATCTTTATCGCCCTGATTTCTTTTAAATTGAACTGAACAGAGTCGGAAGTAAAAACCGGTTGAGCATTCAAATCCATAGCAATGTTATAGCACTCAACGTTTGCAGTAATAGAAGGTCCGAATGTGCATTTCGTAAATTTAGGAGCGCTGACTCCGGTGATTACAAGGTTATGTGAGTTGCCTGTAAATTTACAACTATCGAAGTTGGGAGAGGCATTATTAATTTCCAGTGCAGAATATGGTTCATAATCATACGTTGCATTTTTAAAGTTGCAGTTTTTGAAAAGACAGGCAGTGTCAACCGAACTGGCGGTAATATTAATTCCCAGCCAATATGATGCGCCGGTTGCCATATCAAAAGTTATAGGATTTGCTTTTGTTCCAAGTGCTTTAATTTTGCCGCTCACCGTAATTTCGCTGTTCACCATTTTTAACTGAACGCCTGGATCTATGATCAGGCTTCCGGTTTCGGTAACCCGCTTGTAAGGATTATAATAAGGGATATTTAGGTTCTTCAAACGAAATACGCTTGTAATATCAGAGAAATTAAGATATATATAATCATTGGTATTCCCTGTCAATACTGAATTGTTGATCGAATTCAGAATACCTGAACCATAAAAATAGATAGGAAAATCAGTATTTTTAATTGTACTATTATCCAGATTCAATATACCCTGGGCGGAAATCTGCACACCATAAGCGCTGAAATTATTTACTGTGGAATTTTTCAGGGTAAGTTGCCCTTTACGCACATAGATATTCCGGGCATATTCAACAGTGCAATTATCGAGTGTCACACTGCCAACTTCATAAGATTCATAAGAAACATAAATCCCATCCCAGAAACCTTTAACTGTGCTTCCGTTTGCTGTAAATTTCGCCCCGGTTGCCGACATTGTTCCACGAACATGCAAATACACCCCTGAGTTGAATCTGACCTCCACCCCGGATTGAATAGTTAATGTAATCCCTGGATTTACCTCAATTGAATTTGTTACAACATATGGGCTGTTTGCAACGGTAAGAGTAGTATTACTCGAAATGTTGGCGCCGATATTGGTTTGCGCGTAAAGCGAAAATGAAACCATCCATGCAGCGAGCAGGAAAAAAATCCGGTTTTTCATGTGTGTAAAGATTTATGTATATGTTATCGGTTTAATCAGGTTAAATGTCAGGATCTTACTACCCGTCCGGCAGCTTTTCATTCTAAATTCGTGTATCTGAACTAAGTGAGTTCTTTTGTCGGCATGTCCAATGTTTGTTTCTTTTAAAAATTGTACAAGCATTTAAATTACATCATCAGGTAAAGATTGAGAGTAAAAGCCAAAAGCGGTATCTTAAGCAAGTTATGTGTAATACCCAAGGGTTCATTAGCTACAAAGGAGTGGTAAGCCGTAAATTCAAGTAAATATATCGTGCCTATTGCATTTGTTTTTTATTTTCCAGGCTAATTGATATTCAGTATTGTGGTATGCAAATTAAACTTATAAAGTAAAAAAAAGAATCCTGTTTTTCCATGATTTTGATTTTCGCATTTAAAAATCATGCTTTTACAGGATGACGTAACAGCTAACAGAGTTAATTCACTGAAATTGCAAATACCCTCTTTCCTTTTTTTTTAAGCTGCAACAGCTTTCTCAATCAAAAATTCTTAAACAAGTTACCGTACGCAAATGTTTGATAAAAGCATTAAAATCATGGAAAAACAGGAGGAAAATTCCTCATTTGGTTTTTCCCATCTATACTCCGGATTCAAATCTCGTCTTTATCAATTTGAAAGGATATTTAGTATAACCAGTTCGCCCGGCCATATACCTATTTTTTAATTGGTTTATCGCAATTCATATCCGGGGATTCACTAAAATTCTGAAACCTGAATAATTCAGGCTAAAGATACATCTATATATTTAAATATGAAAGGAATTTATTAAATATTTTTAGTACCGGCAAAAAAACACATGAAATTTTTAGGTGAATATTTGATTATTCAAAATATTTGTATATTTACTTGTTGAATCTGTTATAGTTTAAGCGATCTGTTTTAAATAGTATTTTGACTTACTAAAGCATTAAAATTTGATGTTTAAGGTTTTCTCCGAGTATTTAAATTTCAATAAAGGTGAGCGCAACGGCATAATTACAGTCATTGCAATTATTATCGCAGTTATGGCATTGCCTTATCTGATCAAGGTTACAACCCGCGATAACACTGACGAATTTTTGCGCTTTACAAAGGATATAGCCCTTTTTGAAAGTAGTCTGAAATACGCTTCTGATTCGGCTAATGAAGCTCGTAAACTCGATTTCCAGATGATGGACAGGTCGGTAGCCGAAAATAAACTTGTCCCTTTCCCTTTTAACCCGAACCTGCTGCCTTCCGAACAATGGAGCAAAATGGGGCTGAAAGACTGGCAGATTAAAGTAATTAAGAAATATGAGGCCAAGGGTGGTAAGTTTTATAATAAGGAGGACTTTAAAAGGATGTTTTGCATTTCTCCATCCGAATATGAAATTCTTGAACCCTATATTTCCATTCCGGAACAAAAAAATGAGTATGCCGATCGCAAGCCAGAGGTAAAGGAAATTAAGAAAAAAATATTGGTCGAACTAAATTCTGCTGATTCTGTAACTCTGCTTACTCTTTACGGCATTGGTCCTTCGTTTGCAAAGCGGATCATAAAATACCGTAATCTGCTTGGCGGTTTTTACAGCAAGCAACAATTACTCGAAGTATATGGATTCGACCAGGGTCGGCTGGATAAAATTGATGCATTTTGCGAAGTTAGTTCCGCGGGAATTAAGAAAATAAATATCAATATCATCAAAACCGAGGAGTTAAAAAAGCATCCTTACCTGGATTATTATACTGCCAAAGCCATTGTTGACCAACGAATTGTATTGCGGAAATTCACATCGGTACAACAGATCAAAGAAATACCACTTATACATGATGAGTTGTTTGTCAAAATCAGGAATTACCTGGTATTGGAATAATAAAATGAATTAATCAAACCGATGAAAATGATTTTACGTTTTACCATCATAGTGTCTTTTATGCTGATGCTTAATCCAGTATTGCTGATTGCGCAGGATGAAGCAGTTCCTTTGATTGAAAAAATGCAGAAAACGAAAGGCCATGAGAGGATAGATTTGTTGAATGAAATATCCGTGGTTTACCGTAAAACAGACCGCATGAAGTCCATGGATTATGCGAGGCAGGCTTTTAAGCTTTCCGTCGGAAACAAATATCTCAGCGGGAAAGCACAGGCAAAAAAGAATGAAGGCATTTGCTGGTTTTTTATCGGGAACAATGATTCGGCAGCGTTGTGCTATAAGGAGGCACTCGGAGTATTTACTGAAATTCAGGATAAAAAAGGAATATCAGCCTGTTTCAACAACCTCGGTCTGATTGCACAGGAAACCGGCAAATATGATGATGCCATCAAATTTTACCAGCAATCTGTAGAAATGGATCATAAACTTGGTGATGAAATTGGAGTGGCACTCACACTGGCTAACATTTCGGATATACACATATACCGCGGCGAGTTTAAAAAAGCCCTGGCACTGACCAACCAAAGCCTGGCAATATATACAAAACAATCCTACAAGCCTGGAATCCTGGCTAGTTATTGCAGCAGAGGTGCCGGGTACGATTATCTTCGGAAGTTTAATCTATCGGCTCTTGACTACACCGAAGCGTTGCGTTTGGCAATTGAGCTGAAAGATAAGTACATGGAAATTATAGTCAACAGTAACCTGGGTGTAATGTATTGGCACTGGGGTAAACCGGAGAAAGCCATGCAATACCTTACTGCTGCACTCGAAATGAGCGATGAGGCCGACGATGCCTACAATATTGATAACACTCTCATGACAATAGCTGAAATTTATACTTCCCAGAAAAAATACGTCCAGGCAAATGAAATTTATCAGAAAATATTAAACAGGAATGTAGAAATAGATAATAAGAGAAAGGTTGCTGTGATAATGACAGCTATCGGGAGAAACCTTATCGAACTTAATGAAATTGATAAAGCACTTGGGTATCTGAACAAGAGCCTTGAAATTACCGTTGGTTTAAAAACACCTTTGGAAACACTCGAAAACTACAGAAACCTGGCTTATGCCAGTGCAATTCTCCATAATTTTAAAGCGGCCGACAGCCTTCAGGATTTGTTTGCAGAAACATATACTCAAATCTATAACAGCAATTCAATCTCAGGAATAGGAAAAGGAAGAGTTAAAAGTGAAAAAGAAACTGCGGCTCCGGTTTCTGAAACTAATAAATGGTTAATTGCCTTTTTATTGTTTACCGTGATTGGAATGATGTCAGTGTTTGCTTTTCGGGAAAAGAACATCGGAAATTAAAACACTGTCGGGCAATTATACCGAAAAATTGCGTTACAGTATTTTTAAATTGACTTTATTATTGATATTTGCTAATTTTGAAGTTTTTATAATAAATCGGCTTGGCTGTTATACCAATGGCTTGGAAATGTTGGAATAGTAACATTTGTATTTACGGATCGGATGGCAGCCCAATAAAATGACAAATAATTTAAAGCGAAGTAGTTATGAAGTTTGAGTTTCTGGAGTGGGTGTTTCGGATTTGGTATTGGTATGTGAATAGGGCAGATGTAAACGCCGAAATATTATTTATGAATTATGGGTATAATGAAAAGGATCAGTTAATCCCGCTGAATGAAGAGGATGCACATAATAGATATTCCTTGCAATTATATCATCACCTGACCAACGCAATAGAGATTAAAAACAAAGATATAGTTGAAGTCGGTTGCGGAAGGGGAGGCGGACTGGCATACATAGCCAGGACTTTTGCACCGGCTTCAGCCATAGGCGTAGATTTGAGTAAACAGGCAATTTCATTTTGTAACCGCTATTATTCGCTGGCTGGTGTATCCTTTTTACAAGGTGATGCTCAGAAACTTAGCCTGGCCGATAACTCATGTGATATTGTTATCAATGTGGAATCATCGCACCGTTATCCTGATATGAAAGCTTTTCTGGGCGAAGTTTACCGGATTTTGCGGCCGGGTGGATACTTTTTATATACTGATTACCGGAATAAACGCGACATAGCCACTGTAAAAAAAGATATTCAGCTTTGCGGGATGCAAGTGATCCGCGAACGACTAATTAACCCCGAAGTTATTTGCTCACTCGAACTGGATGATGCCCGAAAGCGTGATCTTGTTATGCGACTTACTCCCGGATTTGTTCATATAACAGCCCTCGATTTCGCGGGCGCAGTTGGTTCTGCAACTTATAAAAACTTTATGTCAGGGCGGTATGTTTACTATAGCTATATAATGAAAAAGCAATAGCAAAAAAGTAAATTGGCATGTAAAAACTGAGAAATCAATGAACCTACAGTCGTCCGCATACTCCGGAATCACCTAAACTATCATACAAGCTTAAAACAAAAACTTTGAAAATAAAACGAAAAACTTCATCGTTCGCCTAATTGGTTTTTTCTCTTGACAATTAGTAAGTCATTTTGTGATTTACGTTATAATTCAATATTGTTGAATTAATAAGGATACAGATTCTTTGAGTTATAAAATTCATAAGTATGTTAAAATGAATTGTTCAATTCAATCATATAGAAACCAAACACTTAGATGCTATGAAAAAAAGTACAGCTTATTTTTTGTTTTTCTTTGTATTTCTATCAAGCCACCTCAAAGCACAGGAAGGCACAGAGTACTCTTTTCAACCTGATAAATTCAGTATCGGACTGGGAATAGGACAGGACTATGGCGGATTCGGAGGCCATGCCATTGTATATCCTCAGCAGAATATTGGGCTTTTCGCCGGATTAGGTTACAATTTAGCTGGTTTCGGGTACAATGTGGGTTTAAAACTCAGGTTAGTTTCTCAAAAGCCAACCACAAAAGTAAATCCGTATGCTGTTTTAATGTATGGTTACACTGCCGCCATTATGATTAAGGATGCTTCTCAATATGACAAAATATTTTATGGACCTACGATTGGGTTTGGTATAGATCTGAAATCAAATCCCAGCAGTAAGATTTATTACTCCTTTGGAATTAACTTCCCTGTAAGAGGAACAGAAGTGGATGATTATATGGCCGATTTAAAAAAAAATCATGGTGTTGTGTTTAAGAATGATCTGTTCCCAATCACATTTTCGGTGGGTTTCAAATACATACTAAATTAAGCCATAGGGTTTTGGCTGCCGGTCGCAGGTATTGTTACTAAGTAAACTCATCATTTTATATAAATATCCTGATTTTCTTTAATTTTATATTTGGTTTGCCAAACGCAATTTTGTGTGTTCGGGGACTTTCCCCTACAGGCTGCTGAGCAGAGCCGGCACTAATGATGATTATGCCTACGGATTATTCAACTTTCGTATTACTCCACCTGTTCCAGATGTAATAAACAGGAAATCCTATGATAACTATTACCAGACCCGCACCCGAATATTCCCACCTGTAAATCAACAGCACAAACATAATCAGGCAGGCAGCAGCAATATAAATAATAGGAACCACCGGGTAACCAAATGTTTTGTAAGGCCTTTCGGCATCAGGCATTTTCCTGCGCAGCACAAAAATACCGGCAATGGTAAGCACATAAAAAATCAATACCGCGAAAACCACGTAATCGAGCAGATTGGAATAGGTGCCCGACAAACAAAGTAAGGAAGCCCATAATGCCTGCACTTTCAGCCCGGCAGCCGGAACGGAATTTTTATTCAGCGTACCTGCACTTTTAAAGAAAAGCTTATCCTTTGCCATGGCATAATAAACTCTTGCACCTGAAAGTATTAATCCATTGTTGCAGCCGAAAGTTGAAATCACTACAAACGCAGCCATCATTAAAGCGGCTGTTGATCCAAACAATCCAAACATGGAAGCCGATCCCAGCCGGTCGTTTACGGCATGTTGAATACCTCTTTCGAAAACACCAACACCATCAGGAACTCCACGCAATGGAAGCGCATTGAGATAAACGAAATTGGCAAGGATATAAAGTATTGTAACCAGCGTAACTCCTGTAACAAGGCTGAGCGGGATATTCCGTTTTGGATTTTTAACTTCGGCAGCGGCAAAAGTGATATTATTCCATGCATCCGACGAA
>JBBSDG010000201.1:0-7765 GCA_038249635.1 Bacteroidales bacterium
AAAATGGCTCAGCACTATACATATACTGGCTCATCAGTGGCAAATTATACAATAAATTTGCCTGATTATGGTAATGTGTTTATTATCCGGATTATACAGGGAAACCAGATTCAGACTCATAAAGTAGTCGTGGTTCATTAAAATTTTACTTTCATTCAAACCACTGCAGGAAATTAAAAGTTAGCATAAATGATGATTTCAGAAATAGTTAAAATGTCGGCAATTGACAGCCGTATCAAAGATATAGCATTAAAAGTTCTTGGTTCAATCCGGATTACTCCCGAAGAAGGGATTTTACTTTATCGCGATGCCGATACTTCGTTGCTGGCTTTGCTGGCCGACCAGGTTAGGAAGCGCATAGTTGGCGAATATGTTTTCTACAACCGTAATGTGCATATCGAACCTACCAATATATGTGTTTACGACTGTAAATTTTGCTCTTATTCGCATCATCAGAGCAAGGAATCGTGGGAACTTACCATTGATGAAATGGTGAATACCGTTGTTAGCCTTGGCGATGATATTACAGAGGTTCATATTGTGGGTGCTGTGCATCCGGGGCGGGATATTTATTATTATGCCGATCTGGTAAAGCGTGTACACGAAGCAAGACCTGAACTACACATCAAAGCTTACACTGCCATTGAGATTGAGTATATGGCACAAAAGTCAGGCTTAAGTTTTGAACAGGGACTAAAGCTTTTGAAAGATTCCGGGCTTAATTCATTGCCTGGCGGAGGTGCCGAAATATTCGACGATGCTATCCGTGAGCAAATCTGCGGAAAGAAATCCACTACCGAAGCCTGGCTCGAAATCCACGAAACCGCACATAAACTGGGCATCCCTACTAATGCAACAATCCTTTATGGCCATATCGAAACTTTTGAACACAGGATTCATCATATGGAACTGCTCAGGCAATTACAGGATCGCACAGGCGGTTTCAATGCCTATATACCATTGAAATTCAAGAGTAAAAACAACTTTATGTCGCATGTAGGAGAAGTTTCGCTTATCGAAGATCTTCGCAATTATGCGGTTTCGCGAATTTACCTCGATAACATAGCACATTTAAAAGCTTACTGGCCTATGATAGGTAAGGAGATGGCGGCTTTATCACTGGCTTTTGGCGTTGATGATTTGGATGGTACCATCAATGATTCGACTAAAATATACTCCCTGGCTGGTGCCGGCGATCAAAATCCATCGTTAAGTTCAGAAGAAATCAGGCAACTTATCATTAAAACCGGGCGTGTGCCAGCCGAGCGTGATTCGGTATATAACATTATCAGCTCCTGATTATTTTGCAGGATTTGATTTGTCAACATTCAACCCTTACTAAATCTGAAAAGGAAGAACATTTTCATTAGAATTAATATTTCCCTTTTCATGATTGAATTTTTTCACAACATTTTTAACATGCTTACGTTTGCTAATAGAAACCAAAAACTGATTTTAAATTTTACATGTATGAAAAAACTGATTTTTTTATCTTTAATTGCATTTGCTTCCTTAACTGTTAGCGCCCAATACAAATGGGGAATAGGAGCTGCATTAGGCTCACCATCAGGGTTGTCATTAAAGTATTTTACTGCTGATACAAAGGCTTTTGATTTTACCGTGGGTTTCTGGAACGATTATTCAACCATTTCCGCTGCGTACGAAATACATAATTCCTTCGACGATCTGGGTGGTTTAAATGAGTACAAGGACCAGATTCAATGGTATTATGGCCCCGGAGTTCATATAGGCTCCTGGAATAATAACCATTATAATATCGGTGAAACTCATACAAATAATCTTTTTCTCGGTGTTGATGGTGTAATCGGTGTTGAATGGAAACCGGATATTCCATTTGCTTTTTCTGTTGATGTAAGGCCAGGTATAAATATCGTAGGAGGAACTAATTTCTTTATTCAAAGCCAGATTGGGATACGTTATACTTTTGACAGGTAGCTGAAAATGGTGAAAAGTGAAGAGTGAAGTGTGAAGAGTGAAGTGTGAAGAGTACCCTTCGATATAGGGTGGCGAAATAGAAAAAAAAAGAGCTACCTGTTATTCAGATAGCCCCTTTCTCCTATTCATGGTCCAAATTTAAAATAGCGTTTATTCCATTTCCTCATCCTGATCAATCTTCATCACATAACGTTCCCATTTTTCAATCACAGCTTTCATATCTTCAGGCAATTCGGTTTCGAAAAACATTTTCCTTCCATCTGCCGGATGTACAAATCCTAATGATTGAGCATGCAATGCCTGGCGAGGGCATATCTCGAAACAATTCTGGATAAACTGTTTGTATTTCGTAAATGTAGTTCCCTTAAGTATCTGGTCGCCACTATAGCGGGCATCATTGAAAAGGGTATGCCCGATATGCTGCATATGGGCACGTATCTGGTGTGTGCGGCCGGTTTCGAGGGTACACTCAATAAGCGTTATATAATGAAACCTGCGTAGTACGCGATAGTGTGTAATGGCTTCCTTGCCATGGCTGCCGTCGGGAAACACATCCATGATAAGCCTGTCACGCAAACAACGGCCTATATTTCCGGTAACGGTTCCTTCTTCTTCCTTAAAATCGCCCCAAACCAAAGCCAGGTATTTACGGTCAACCTTATGTTCGAAAAAGCCACGCGCCAGTATTTGCTGTGCAAGTTCATTCTTAGCCACCAGCAATAATCCGGATGTGTCCTTATCAATGCGATGCACCAGGTATGGACCAGTTTCGCTAACAATACCTTGTTCCTTAAAACGATAGGCCAGTGCATTAACAAGAGTTCCGGTATAATTGCCATGTGCCGGATGCACTACCATTCCTGCTGCCTTGTTAATTACAAGTACATCATCATCTTCATAAACGATGTTAAGAGGGATATTTTCGGCCAGTATTTCGGTATCGCGCGGAGGATAAGCCAACACGATCGAAATTACATCGAGTGGTTTTACGCGGTAGTTTGGCTTTACAGGTTTCTCGTTAACCAGGATATTGTTCGCCCGTGCCGCATTCTGTATTTTGTTTCGCGATGCGTTCTGTATCCGTCCCATCAGGAACTTATCAATACGCAACATGGCCTGTCCTTTATCCACTTCAAACCTGAAATGCTCGTATAGATCATTTTCTTCAGCCGATGCCGAAGTGTCTTCTAATTCTTCTTCTATCATATTTTTTTGAAACGATATGCGTAGCTTATGGGTGTCAAATCTAAAATAGAACACCGGGTATTGCTGGTCTGATCTTATTCAAAATGAGATTTTAAAAATGGATTCAGTCCCAACCTTTAACGCTGCTTTTTAATGATTGACTTGCCACAATTAACGGATAACAAGTTTGCCGGTAGCTTTCAGTCCACTTACTTTGTTAGTGAGAATTACCAGGTAGAAACCCGGTGCAAGTGAACTTACATGAATCGGATTATAAAAAGTGCCGGATAAAACGTTACTTCCGTTTGCCGAAATAATATTAAATAGCAGATTATCAGCATTGTTCATTTTCCATGCTTCGGGTAACAAAATTACCAGGTTGCCATCGGTAACAGGGTTGGGTTGTATGCTCAGATGCTCTGCTGTTGCTGGCTTAATAATTCCAAGCGGGTTAACTTTGCCAACAATAGGACGCATCATCAGCGAGCCATAATTTGCTGAATCGCTTATCTGCCAGGTTCCATTAACGTTGTAAAACCTGTTTAAGTGACTGTCTTTATACCTGTCGAATCCAACATTCAGATTGCCGAGCGTTGTTTGCGACCATCCGATATAAAATCTCAGCCCCGGGAAATTGCCTGTTTCCAGAACAAGAGGCTCATCGAACCAATAGGAATTAAACTCATTAAGATTAGCGGTGTACACAGGAGTAATCCCGGCAAGGGTTTTAACAATTCGTCCCGGTTTACCATTCGCATCATTCCATACATTCAGATTTATCAATTGCTGATTGTTTGCATCTTTTACCGGATTGAAGTAAATCTGCATGCCACGGAGCGTATCTGATTCATTCAATTTAAACTGTACGGCATACGATCCGGCTGCTCCGTTAATTCCGATCCCCGCTTCAGAGCTCCCGTTATCATACGCATAATAATTGCTGAAAACCTGTTTGAACCGTATAGTATCGTTCGAACGGAAAAGTGGATTTGGGTCAGGAGAAAGATAATGTGTAATGTTGAATACTATATTTTCCTCATTCGAAACAGGAAAAAATACATTTACCGGTGGCTTTGCCCAGGGTGGATAGGTTGTATATCCGTTGGTAAGATAAGGGCTTATGGTGTAAGGTTCGCCATTGTATGATGCAATCAGGGTAGTAAGTGAGTTTTTACGGATGTTATACTTGTAGGTTCTGTTCCTGTTTTTATTATCAAGGTTCGCGATGGCAATTGAGAGGGATTCTTTCATTTCGTTATCGAAATTTTTACCATACTGCCTCATGGGCATCGCTTCGTAGTTAACCAGCATTGTAGGTGCCAGATCAGCAAAAGCAACATCTTCCATAATAGTGTCCTGAATTTTACGGCCATAGTTAAGGTACACAACATCAATATTCCACCAACTGCCATTCGATAGCCAATCGGGTTGAGAGTTACCTGCTATGGTTGCCAAATTGCGAAACCTGAATTGAAATCCATTTTTTAAATACAAGGCACTGTCAGTAAGTCCGGATATTGGAATTAAAACCTGTCTGAAATATTTGTTGTTTGGCTTTGCAAATGCATCCACCTGAGTGCCACCCTTTGTTGACCATTTTTCGATCCACCGGGCCTCATTGTGTGTGCCGTTGACTGATGAAACTTCAACACTATCGCCGGGTGAATGAAATTCGAGGATCAGCGAAGCCGTGGATGAAGGAGGGCTGATAGCACGGCCCTGCGGCTGGTAAAAAAAGCTGAGATACACAGAATCACCACTGGTAATTGCTCTTTTGGCAGGCGAAAAGATTGAATCGAGCCTGATAGGCACTGAAGTGAGGTTGTCGGCTTCAAATGGGTTAGGTCCGGCACCTTTGTAAAGTGCTCCTTTATCATCAAGAGCATCAAGGGTAGCCACGCCTATACTTGGCGGGTATTTGGCATAATCAGTATTAACAAAAACGTACTTATCCACCCATAATAAAGGCGAAGGATACACCGAAATTACGGAGAAATCATCGTAAAATGGAAGACTAACGGCTTCGGTTGACCCCGATTCCTTACTCTTCAACTGGTATTGCCTTCCAACAGCCGGATTGTATGCCGGCATAGTCAGCATTTCCTGAGCAGTGGCAGAAATACCGAAGAGGATGATAAAAAGTATGGCAAAAATATTTTTTGTCATTCAATGAGTAAGTTAAGGTAAAGGTGTTTCGGGCGGTATAGTATCAATCACCAGATTTTTGATATATTCTTCGAAATTGAGTTCTTCACCCGATTTATAAATGACCGAGATACTGGTTCCTGTAACAGTTCGTTTTCCATAGACATACATAGGGTTTTGCTCATAAACCAACGCATTGGTGCTGTCGCAATTGCCCGAATATGTTTCTTCTCCTAATTTTAAACCAAGCCTGTTAAGTTCGAGCAAAGCTGATTCGCGGGTTTTCCCGATAAGGAACGGTATATTGGGTTGTGCACCTGTTCCCGATCCGATAACAAGATCAACAACTGAGCCTTTGTGTATAGGAGTTCCGGGTTTTACGGTCCTGCCGTTTACAGTTACTTTTAAAACTGCATTCTCAGCCATATCAGGAATAACATGAGTATATCCAAGTTTTAATCCATACGTTTGCAACAGTGCTTTGGCACGGCGTAGCGAAAGATCGATCAAATCAGGCATACTCACCTGCTCGGGCATGTACGAAACCAATGATAAATATATTGACCTGCCTGGTTTTACTTTGGTTTGAGGCATAGGATCCTGCGAAATTACACTTCCTGGTTTTTTTGTGTAGTCATAAATTGAATCAACAATCACAAGTTCAAAATCTTTACTCGTTTGGAGAGAGCTAACCTGATCCATCATAAGCCCGACATAATTCGGAGTTATGGCAACCTGATCGTGGCGGGTGTACATTTTTAATACCACTAGCGTAATCCATGCCATAACAATGAAAAGCAATATTGAAAAAGCCAGATGTTTTAAAAACCGCCGGGTGGTAATAAATTGAATAAAGTTCATATGCCTTTGATGCCCTGATGGATTGCTGTTTAGCCTCTTAAATATATAAACTTCAAGAGAGCGATATTATTGTTTTTTTTGCAAAGATATAAATTTACATGGCAGTGTTGGTATATAAAGGTTCTTTAACTTTGTGCTTTCAAAAAAGCAGCTTTGCTATATTCCTGAAGTAAGCTTGCATTTGAAACCAAATACCAATAAATACCTCTGAATGATCAATTTGTAACAACTGAAAAGTTCTTGAACCTTGAACAATAGAACAATAGAATTTAGAACAATAGAATTTAGAACAATCAACCATTAACAATATCAACCAATGCATAAATTAAAAGTTGTACTTTTCATGGGCGGCGATTCGGGCGAATACGAAGTTTCCATTGCCAGCGCTTCGCAGGTTAAAAACTTCCTGGATGCTGAAAAATTTGAGGTTTATCCTGTATTGATTAGGGATGGCAAGTGGACGCATACCCTCGAAAATGGAAAGATCATCCAGTTCGACAGAAATGATCACTGCCTGTACATCGAAAATAAGGCTGTGAAATTTGATTGTGCATTTATTGCTATTCATGGCACACCGGGTGAAGACGGAAAGTTGCAGGGCTATCTCGATATAGCCGGAATCCCTTATACAACCTGCGACGTAACTACCTCGGCACTTACCTTTAACAAGTATTTTTGTAACGACCTGGCAAAACAATACGGCGTAAAAGTTGCCAATACCATTATTGTCAGGAAAGGCGAATCCTGGAATGCTGATTCCCTGGCTGATGAAGTCGGCATGCCTTGTTTTATCAAACCCAATAAAGCCGGATCAAGCGTTGGTGTTACTAAGGTTTACGAAAAATCCGGCATTGGAGCCGCTATTAACAAAGCTTTTGCCGAAGATGATGAAGTGCTGGTTCAGCAGTTTATAAAAGGCCGTGAAATGGCCTGTGGTGTTTTTACTTTGAATGACATGATTAGGGTTTTGCCGGTTACAGAGGTGATTTCAAAAAACGATTTCTTCGATTACCAGGCTAAATACACCGAAGGCCTTGCCAGCGAAATTACACCGGCACCCATTACTGATGATCAGTCGGCAGAGTGCAAACGGCTAACGGAGTATATGTACCGCAAGTTCAACTGCAAAGGCGTTGTAAGGTTCGATTATTTTCTGGCAGATAACGAATGGTGGTTTCTCGAAGTAAATACAGTTCCTGGTTTTTCATCCGAAAGTATTGTGCCAAAACAGGCTAAGGCAGCCGGTTTTAGACTGAAGGATTTCTTTGGAGCACTGGTTGAAGAGGCGTTGAGATAGACGAATGGACGAGTTCACGATTGCACGACTTCACGAATGCACGACTTCACGACTGCACGACTTCACGGTTGCGCGACTGCGCGACTATACGATCTTAAACCTGAAACTCTGTGCTTCGGCTTCGCTCAGCGGCCTGAAACATGTAACCCTGCGCTTCGGCTTCGTTCAGCGGCATGCAACCCTGAAACCCTGAAACAACTATATGATTATTCAATATTCAAACCTGCTTCATACCTTGCTTTTTAGGAATTCAACCAGTTTGCTCACCGCCCTTGCCCGGTGACTGATTTTGTTTTTATCGGCAAGAGGCATTTCAGCAAA
>JBBSDG010000202.1:0-7740 GCA_038249635.1 Bacteroidales bacterium
ATTGTACGATGATCTGAGCTGGGGTTTCCTTTCATTTGATTTCGACAAATCGAAGCAATATTCACTTGCAGGCATAAAACTTGCCGAAAAGGCTAACGACCTGGTTATGACAGGCACACTTTACCGTAACCTGGGCGTAGCCTATTATATGGTAAGTAAATATGATACCGCACTTACTTACTACAACCATGCGATGAGCCTGGCCGAAAAAGCAAAAAATAACCTTCTGAAAGCACAGGTATTCAGTGCTATGGCTAATCTTTATAATATAACAGGCGATTATCCGAAAGCGCTTAATTATTACCTGAAAGCGTTGCCAATGTTCGAAAAGGAAGGAAGAAAAGACCGGGTTAGGGTAATCCTTGGAAATATCGGTTCATTGAACAACGCAATGCAAAATTTTGATGAGGCCGAAAAATATTTCCTCCAATCAATGAAACTCAGCGAAGAACTGAACGACCAAGCAGGATTGGCGCAGGCATTTGATGGATTAAACCGTATTTATATTCACCGCAAGGACTATACTAAAGCGTTGGATTTTGCTTTTAAAGCTGCAGATATCAGTCATAAAACCGGCAACAAACAGGAAGAAGCCATCGCTATACAAGGCATTGCATGGGTTTATTACGAACATTTTAAAGATTATAAAAAAGCCGAAGAGTATGCCAGCAAAGGTTTAAAACTTGCCGAAGAACTTGAATTCCCATCCGATATTGCAGCCATGCTCAATACATTATCGAATATATATTTCCACCAGGCACGTTACCGCGAAAGTGAAGAAACCGCGCTTAAAGCCATCGCAACGGATACAACCGATATGAATATTTTCAGTAACCTGGCTGCTAATGTTGTTAGGGCGGGAATTCAACTTGGCGACAAAAAAAATGCCTTGTACTACTTCGACCGCTATCGCCAGATATTTAACATTGAGTCGAATAAAGAATTTCAGCAGGCACTTACGGACATGCAGGTTAAGTATGAAACCGAAAAGAAAGAAAAAGCAATTCTGAAGCTTTCGGCTGAGAAGCGGGAGCGCAATATTTTAATTTATAGCCTTATAGGTCTTTTTCTGATTCTTTCTGGTTTAGGGTATTCTATTTTCAACAATGTACGCAAAAATAAAATTATTATTGAGCAACAACTCCTGGTTAAGGAAAAGCAGCTTGCTGAACTTGAAAAAGAACGGCAATTAATTGCTACAAAATCAGTACTAAAGGGTGAGGAATCCGAACGCTCGCGTATGGCCCGCGACTTGCACGACGGTCTTGGAGGACTTCTATCGGGAGTTAAAATAAATCTGTCAGCTATGAAAGGAAATTCAATTCTTACCAGCGAAAATGCTGAAACCTTCGATCATGCCATCCACTTGCTCGATACCTCCATCAGCGAGTTGCGGCGCGTTGCACATAACCTTATGCCCGAAACCCTTAACCGGTACGGGTTGAAAATCGCGCTCAATGATTTTGTGACCGAAATGAGTTCAGATCAAACGCCTGCCCTCACTTTCCGGTTTTTCGGCGAAGATGTGCGTTATACCAACCATCTCGAACTCACCATGTACCGAATCGCACAGGAGCTGGTAAATAATGCACTTAAACATTCAGGAGCAACCACCATCGACCTTCAGCTTATTGGTGAAGCCGACAGAGTTTGTGTACAGGTGGTTGATAATGGCAAAGGTTTCGATACTACAATTAAACGGGGCGATGGCAAGGGTTTAATAAGCATACAGGATCGCGTTACTGCAAATAACGGAAGATTTGATATTGAAAGTTCGCCAGGGCAAGGTACAGAAGCCACAATTGAATTTTTACTACCTTAGCAGTTATTTTTAGCTGCTCCCATGCAAAAAGTCCTTATAGTCGAAGATCATCCCATTGTAAGCGACAGCCTTACTCATCTGATCGAATCATCAGCACTGGGTCTTGAATGCTGCCATGTTACCACAGCACACGACGGATTGGCCTGGCTTAACGGCAACAAAGCCGGAATTATTCTCCTGGATATCAACCTTCCCGATATGAGTGGGATAGAGTTTTGCACGATAGCAAAATCCCGTTTTGCTGATCTGAAAATCCTCGCTATTACCTCCATCGAACAGCGTCATGTTGTCGATAATATGCTGGCTGCCGGAGCCAACGGTTTTATCCTGAAAAGTTCAGATATAACCGAGATACTCGAAGCCATAAAGCAAGTTATCGGCGGTCATCAGTATATCAGCAAAAGTGTGGCTGAATTGCTCAAAGGTAAACTTGCATCAAACAGCGATCTTCCTTTGCTTACCCGTCGCGAGGTGGAAGTGCTGAAACTGATTGCCGACGGACTTACAAACCAGGAAATTGCCGAAAAACTTTTTATCAGCAGCTGGACTGTCGATAGCCATCGCAAAAATCTTTTATTAAAGTTTAATGCAAAAAATACGGCAATACTCGTGAAGACGGCAGTAACGAGTGGGATTATTAGTTTTTGAAATGACTTGTTTGTAGGGGTTTGAAATGTTTGAAGGGTTTGAAGAATTTGAAGAGTTTCAAAATTTCAGGTTTCATTCCAAAGTTCCAAGTTCCAATTCCCAAAATGTTTAAAAGAATTAGGTTCGATGGGTTCTCCCCCTCGGGGGAGATGTCCGAAGGACAGAGGGGGTCTTTCTGAAATCCCAAATCCGCGTTAATCCGATCTTTCCGCGTCATCCGCGTTCTAAATCCGTATTCCGTCCTCAAAATCCCAAATCCGCGTTCATCCCTTCTTTCCGTGTCAACCGCGTTCTATTTTTTAAAATCTACATTCCTTAATCCCAAATCAATTACATTTTCTCCACAAAATCCTTCGAATATTCGCGCATAAAAGCTTCTGCTTTCATTACCATTTCCCTGGAACCTATAAATACAGGCGCACGCTGGTGCAGATCATACGGCTCAATATCCATGATCCGCCGGAAACCATCGGATGCTTTTCCACCTGCCTGCTCAACGATAAATGCCATAGGGGCTAATTCATAAAGCAAACGTAATTTCCCATTCGGATTTTTCAACGTTCCGGGATAAATAAAAATACCTCCGCGGATCAGGTTACGGTGCACATCAGCTACCAGCGAACCAATATAGCGGGTACTGTATGGCCGGCTGGTCGCCTTATCGTCTTCCTGGCAATATTTGATATAACGCTTCACTCCTTCCGGAAAATAGTTATAGTTGGCCTCGTTGATGGAATAAATGGTACCGTTTTCGGGGATTTTCATATTCGGATGAGATAGGAAAAACAATCCCACTGTAGCATCATAGGTAAATCCATTTACGCCGTTACCGGTTGTGTAAACCAGCATGGTGGAGCTGCCATACATTACATACCCGGAAGCTATCAGGTGGTTTCCCGATTGCAAAAGATCATCGAGCGAGCCCGATGCACCTTCCAGCGTAATCCGCTTATAAATGGCAAAAATGGTCCCGATAGGAACATTCACTTCAATATTCGACGAACCATCGATGGGATCGAAAGCCACCACATATTTGCCACCCATGGAATACTTATTGCCGAAAATGATCATATCTTCATTTTCCTCCGAAGCCAGTGCGCAACATTGGCCGCCATGTTTCAACGCATTGATAAACTGGTCATTGGCAAAAACATCCAGCTTTTTCTGATCTTCACCCTGTATGTTGGTGGTTCCGAATAACCCGTTAATATCAGCTAGCCCGGCACGCCGGATTTCTCTATTCACGATCTTGGCAGCTATGCCGATATCATTAAGCAAACGTGTTAAATCACCGGTGGCAGTAGGATATTCCGACTGCTTTTCATTAATAAACTGAACAAGCGTTTTCATTGGCATGGTTGGGGTCCTTTCGATTTGAGGTTGGGTTAGTAATTCACTTGGTTAGAAGTTGGAAGTCTCTTTAACGAGTCAACGATTGATGGTATGGTGTCGTGCGGGAGTTCGAAGCGATTTTCTATCAGTTTACACCGACTTTTTTTACGAGCCACAAACGCTCGCAAACCACTGAAACCCGCATGCACTATACCATGTGTCTGCAATAGTTATTCTTTTGTTGCCATCATAATCCAATAACCTTTTTGATAATCTGCTCCCGTAAAATACAAATATTGTTTCCCGGAATTTATATCAATGGTAATTTGAGCGGCTATAATATCATCTTTCTCATAAGGTGCACCAGCTTGTATTAGAATTGGTTCACTAATTTCATTCCATGGGCCAAATGGATGATTTGCTGTGGCATAAAAAATTGCTTCCTTATCCTTGTATTCACCTGTTCTGACAGCAACAAAACTGCCATCACGAATTTTTGTTAATTGACCTTCCATTCCTATTCTGGAGTCAACTAATTGAAAATCGCTCCAATTATGTCCTTCGTCTGTTGATTTTGCACCAATAATCCATACCTCTGTTACCTCGTTCGGCTTTGCATTCCATCCAATAAAAACCATATATAATACTCCTTCATGTTCCACAACACTTGGAGATGTCATACAATAAACATTTTTACCTGCAATCATACCTCTCTTCACAACTGGTTGTGGATTCTGATAATAATCACCATCTAAGGAATTTGCTTCTGCAAGAAATATCTGAGATTTATATGTTTCTTCGTTTTCGTAACCAATGTAAAAGATTTGATGCTTTCCGGTTGATGATTTTCTATAAAATCCAGTCTCCTTATATACGTCAGTTCCGTCAGAATTCGGCTCATAAAGTATTGTTTTTACTTTTGTCCATTTACTCCAAGAATTTCCGCTTGCGAGTTTAATAGAGACTTTTTCGTTTACATCTCCTGTATATATCATTTTAAGGGATGAATTTTCGTCAAAAAATACATGCGCATCACTTGCAACTTCGTAATTGTAAGAGACATTCAAAACTGTATCACGGAGGATAGGATTACCATCAAATCTTACCCATCCATTTGTAGTATTATTATCTGCTTTCTTACATGAAGAGACAACAATTAATAATAAAAATAAAGTCCCAATAATTTTTTTCATGTTGCCAATTCATTTGTTTTGATATAATTATTGCTAACGGACGGCGGTATTGCAAGTGCGGGAATAAAATGTTGATCAACTGGCTGCCAACACAAATGTATGTAAAGATTTCAAATGTTTCAACGAACACGCAAACCCCGCATTATGGCTAGGTGCTGTTAACGCCAGGTTTTCGTTTCTATCAGGCGAGTTTTACAGTCTGATTGAGCAATTCAACGTTAAAATTAACCTTTGCGTTCAATGCTTTAAATACTTTTAAAATTGTTTCAAAGCGCGCATCTGTCAGGCTGTTTTCCAGCTTTGATATTTGAGCTTTCTTAACTCCAACCAGTTGGCCGAGTTCTTCTTGCGTCAAATGTCGTTCTTTTCTTGCTTGTTTGATTGCTTCTCCAAGCAAATCAAGTCGCAATTCATTTTCAAATGCTTCACGTTTTGGAGTACCAAGTTTCCCGATAAATTTGTCGGTTACTTCATCCAAACTATAAGTCTTTAATGGTTTGTCTGTCATAGTTTCTTCCTTTCAAAATAAAGTTTCCTTAGTTTCTCTGCTTTTTCGAGTTCTCCTGGAGGTGTCTTGTCAGTTTTCTTTATTATTCCGTGCGTTGAGATTACAACTGTTTCAGTTTGCCCTGTTTTGTCCCAAAACGCAAAAAGTCTGTAATGCGTTTTGTTGAACAATGTTCTGAACTCCCAAATTTCGTCCTTCAATTTTTTAAAAAGTTCTCTGTCACTAGAAAATCGAGCCTTCTGAAGGTTGTAAACGATTTTGTCTCTTGCCTTTTCGTCGAGGTTTTCGAGGAATTCGGAAGCGTCTTCCAAAAACTGAACTTGAAATTTTTCAGTCATACTAAAAAGTATATGCAAAGATAAATGTTTCTTTATCAGGAAACAAATAATGTTTTTATGCAGTTTTCTAAACTTGGCGTTAACGGTTACGCTATGGCAAGTGCGGGAATAAATTGTTGCTCAACTGTCTGCCAGCACAAATGAATGTAAAGATTTCAAATGTTTCAACGAACACGAATACCCGCATTTGCTATAGCGTTTGTTGAACTAAATCCCTGCGGGATAGCTTACTTTGAAGATCCTACACTTATCATTTCGTTTTAGAAATTTATAAATGCATGTTTTTTTCTTCCACTGTTTAAAAATTATCACGTTTTTAGTCGTAAATTTGTTTTCCGATTCGTCCTGAATTACGCAAGTTGAAAAATATATCAACACTCTGATATTCAACATGTAGAAAACACAAAACCGTCAGTAAGTACATAGAACTAAAATCCACCACTTTTTACCGGGATGTAGTTCAACCGGGAATAATCGCTGGGTCGTGCCGACCGCTCATATTCCTATTTGTTGTATGCAGTTTACTTTATTATGTTGCTTATTTTTCGAAACATTTCTACTGTTTTCGCATCAAGTTCAGTCCAAGTTTCATCATGTGATCCAGAATCTACATGGAATACGCCAAAATGAACTTTTTTCTTGTTTTTGAAAATAGTGTAATCTTCATATTCACAACAACTTGGGAAAGGAGGAACGAACTGTAGCGTTTTATCAAAATCAACCTTTTTAGCTAGTTTTTCAATTGATGTGAAATTGAAATCTATTAGATAGTTCAGTGAGTCTGCTTTTTGTTTGCAGATTGTCTTGCCATTATTGTAGTATTTCCCGCTAACCTTTGATATTACAATTAAATCAAATATTGTGTCTTTGATTAAACCACATGAGTCATAATTCATAGGATGGCATTGTCCATAGCAACCGTGTTTGTAAATCAATATCCTGTCACCGTTTATTTGGGCGATAACAGTACCTGAAACACTCAAAAGAATGATAAAAATTGCTAGTCTCACGTCTTCACTTTAAATTGCATACAACTCTTATATATCAAATGATTTGCTCAAATAAACTTATGTTGAACAATATTTTCTCTTTTGCACTATCAACTTCCGACTCCGGTCTTCCGACTTCCGGCTTTTTTCTTCGTTCAAACAAAATTAGTACTTTTACAATGTAAAATCACATTATGCTAAAGGTTTATAAATTTGGTGGCGCATCAGTTAAAGATGCTGATTCAGTGCGCAATGTAGCAACAATTCTAAAAATTCATGCACCTGAAAAACTGGTTGTCATCGTTTCGGCTATGGGCAAAACCACCAATGCACTCGAAAAAGTACTGAATGCCTGGTACGAAAGCGATGATCGGCTCAGTATTTTAGTTCAGGACATAATTAACTATCACCATGAAATCATAATTTCTTTGTTCCCGGATAAAAATCATCCGGTTCATTTTAAAACCGACCTGCTTTTTGGCGAACTGGAAGGACATTTGAATTCATTGCCAACCTTGCAATACGATTTTGATTACGACCAGGTGGTGAGCTTTGGTGAACTTATAAGTACAACAATTATCAGCGAATATCTGCTCAGTGAAAGCTTAAACTGCCGGTGGTTTGATGTTCGCGAACTGATCAGCACCGATAACTCATGGCGAGAAGCAAAAGTTAACTGGGAAACCACTGAATTGCAGATCAGGGAGCAGGTTTCTGATTTCCTCGATAAATCGGAAACAAAACCAGCCATTGCGCTAACGCAAGGATTTATGGGCGCAACAACTGATGGTGCAACCACTACACTTGGCCGCGAAGGCTCCGATTTTACGGCTGCCATTTTCGCCTATGCGCTTAAAGCCAAAGAAATGGTGATTTGGAAAGATGTTCCGGGCTTGTTAAATGCCGATCC
>JBBSDG010000203.1:0-7736 GCA_038249635.1 Bacteroidales bacterium
AAGATCTTTCACCAATCGTTTGGTAATTGAATCTTCCATAGCCTTAGCAAAATTATCTTCGACGGCTGTTGACCTTCCGTTATTTAACGCATAACAATAATAGCTGATGGGATTTTTATCCATAAATGCAGTCTTTATAGGATATGTAAAATTCCTTTTCGGATTAGCTACAGAATACCCACTAAAACACATATTGCCAAAAATTACTGAATTTGGCATCGAAGCGAGAGTCTTAATATATTTGGTGGTAACATAAATCTTCTCTATTCGTTTCAGATCTTTTCTCTTTTGCCAATTTGGGATATCGGTGGGAATATTGGTATAGGATACCTTCTTAAAATCATTGTTTAATAGACTATTGTAAAAATCTTGCCCGACTTGCTGAATCACTGCATCTTTATACTGCAATTCAGTCGTAAGCTTTTTATCTACATTGATGATTGTTCCGCTCATATAGGCATCGGGCAATCCATGCGTATCAAGAATAACGAGTCCGTAATCCTTGAATGTATTGGCGATCGCAGGAGTACATTCTTCGTCCTTGAGAACCGTAACCTCAAGACCTAATCCGGAATTTGTCAGCGTAGTTACTGTTTTTGGAACAGTAGATTGGAGATTAAACTCTGTCCAGGCAGGTGCATAGATCAGGACTTTTTTATTAGTGATCGTATTTTTTGAAAGTTTATTAAAAGAAATGTTTGCTTGTTCCGGATGTTGTCCTCCTCCTCCCCGGAAAATAGAATATCCATTGTTATCGACCGAATTAAAGAAAAAATCGGTCTGCAAACCAGATTTCAAAACAATATCAAGATAGGTACTATCAATGGTAAAAACCGATTGAACATTGGGCTGAGACTGAACCCAATTTGCAGTTAGCATTAAAGCGCGCCACGGGTCGCCATTTGTCGCTTCGGCATATTGCAAAAACTTTACGGCTGTAGTGTCCAGAATTTGCTGAACTTCCAGCAACGAAGGCTGATAAATGTCCGAAGAAGAGAATGTGAACTGTGAAATAGCGTTTACGGCTATCGAATCTTTTGTTCCGTCCTTGCGGTCGATAACAATTTTGGTTTGAGCAAACGATACGAAATATGAAGTGAGCAGAAACGTAAAAAGAAAAAGATTTTTCATACTATTTTATGTTTAAACTATGGTAAGTATTGAAATAAAAGTCTTTTTAATTAACGATCCATAAGATTCTATTTCAACAAAACCATCTTTTTTGTTTCCATGTAATCTCTGGCTTGCAAGCGGTAAAAGTAAATACCGCCGGGAAACGCTGATGCATCCCAGGTAACCTGGTGCATTCCGGAATCTTGTTGTTCCTGTATAAAAGATGCTATTATCCTGCCTGTTATAGTGGTAACCGTGATCGTTATATTTTCCCGATTCGGCAAATAGTACGGAATAGTTGTGGATAGATTGAACGGATTTGGATAGTTTTGCCCGAGGTTATTTCTTTTCTCACTTTCCGGTTTTACTGTTTCAATGGAGGTGATTACGTCCCAACCGATAAATGACAATGCGGAGATGGTAGAAATGGCATACTTCCGCAGATCTCCTTCTTTCAATAGTATGAAAATTGAATCGGTAGATTGGTTGTTGGAAAAATTGATTCCATCGAGCAATGATAAGGAATATTGAACAGGAGGTCCGGATTTCAAATTTAGATTCAGAGTATCCTTCCCTTGAACACCCGAAAAAGAGAGGTTACTCACTGAAGTAATAGCATACGGAATACTAGTACCCGTCTTTAATTTTACATTCAACATGCCGACTGTTTGGGCAGTCACATTTGTTGCAATCACGATAAGAAGATAGAATAACTTGCGAATCATAATGAGTTGTTTTAAACAAAATTCTGAATGTCAGTTCTTTGTTAACATTTCCTGGTTAAAAATGTTCAACATTCCTGCGTAATTATCTCTAAATGAATTAACTTATTCATAAGAGTATTAATGGTTGGGCGGTAATAACCGACAATGGTGAGACCTGGCTGGAGCGCGTCTCCCGACGTGTGACGGTACAAATATCTGAACTGTGATTCTGAAGGAAAATAACTGAACCTTGATTCAGTTGATTCAATTGATAAGCATGAAAACAGGATTAATAACTATCAAAGTTATCATAGCAATCACAGTTCAGATAACCTTGTCAGATGAGGTGCATGAACACATGATTCATGATGATCAAACTAATCACATTAATCACAGTTCAGACAACCTTGTCAGATGAGGTGCATGAACACAGGATTCATGTTAATCAAACTAATCACATTAATCACAGTTCAGACAACCTTGGCTGGCGCGCATCTTCCTTCCGAGGCGTAAGGGCGCAAAAATTAAGATACTATGACAGTCAGAGGCGAAAATTAAATAAGGAATAAATAGGAGCTGTACAGATATACACAGTTGGAGTGGGATTGAAACACGTGCCGGTAATAATAAACAATAATCTGAATTACATGTTAATTCATCAACAGATGTGCCCGAACCAGGGCAGATAAAAATGTATTTCGTAACCCTAATTAAACATACCATGAAATCGGCCTCTATCATCCTTTTGCTCTTTCTGGTTACATGCTCTGTAACCTTTGCCCAGGTTATTATCGATAAAGGCATTTATAAGGTAAATTTCAGTAATAAGTACCGTCAGCCTCTTTATGTGAGCTATAAACTGTATAAAGGGGGTGGGGACTGTAATCGTGCAGGATTTAATTTTAAAAATGACGAATCAGGCATCGAAAGCGCTACGGATGCGGATTATGATGAACCGGTTTATGACAAGGGGCACCTGGCGAATGCCGAAGATTTTGCATACGACTGCACAAAGGATGAACTTACTTTCAGGTATTACAATTGCCTCCCTCAAACGGCCAGTCTGAACAGGGGCGTATGGAAGAAAAATGAAACACTGGTCCGCAAATGGTCGCAGACCGATTCGTTATATATAATCTGCGGGGGGTATTTTGGGAATCAGAAAATAGGCAACATATACGTTCCGAACTGCTGCTGGAAAGTGGTGCAGTCGCTCACGACTAAACAGGTTATGTATTGCGGATGGTTCAGCAATACCGCCAAAGCCACGGTGGAAGAAATCACGGTATCTGAACTTGAAAAGAGACTAAAGAGTAAAATTATTCTCTATAAAAAAAAGTCTCCCGTCCTATAGGATTTGTAACTCAGCTAAGCTATATCCTCCCGCCTGCGGGAAAACTTTGTGCAGCGATGAAGGGGTAATACCATTAGCTGGCGCGCTTATCGGGGGTTGTATTATTGAAAAGTCAGGAAAAGCTTTTCTGAAATTATAGTAGAACCATTTGCGGATTCAATTCGTAAAGGCAACAACGTATTATAAGTTGAAAGTCCCTGCAAAATCTTTCCTGAAATTCGTCCGAAACGGTTTCCCACTCATGCTATGAACAGAAAGTTGAAAATTTTGTTTTCATTTCTATCAGAACAAATTTCGCTTGATTAGAAAGATTATAGTTCCGTTTCCTTTATGGCGAGAATCTACATCAGGTAATCAACTATATTGCACCTTACCTGGCATCCATCTTTTCCAAATTTGGACTTTCCGGTTTCAAAATTCATTCAATACACATTTCCACTAAACCTTTTTTATGAAAACAGCAATACTCTTTCTTTTGTTTCCTGTTGCCTTGTTTGCACAAAACAATACAGTCGTTTTTGATAAATACATGCAAGTTCAGACTGATCTTTATCAGTTCAATGGCAATGTGTTGGTTGCAAAAAACGGCAAAGTAATTTATAAACAATCATTCGGTTATGCTGATTATGACACAAAAATTAAACTCGACAGCAACAGCATTTTTGATTGTGGTTCCATTGCCAAGGAATTCACAGCAGTTGGTATCCTGATGCTGAAAGATAAAGGCCTGATCAGCTATTCGGATACGATTCGAAAATTCTTTCCGGAACTTCCATATCCAAAAATTACAATTCAACAACTACTTACCCATTCATCGGGCATGCCCGATGGGTTTGGATTAATAACAAAATTTTTTGATCATAACAAAATCGCTTCCAACGCGGATATGATCAGGTTGCTTGCCAGTGAAAAGCCAGCTGCTTATTTTAAACCCGGTGAGGATCTGATGTATTCAGGAACTGCTTTTATACTGCTGGCATCCATTATCGAAAAGATCTCAGGACAGTCGTATAATGCGTTTATGGATGAGAATATCTTTAAGCCATTGGGAATGAGTTATACAAAGGTTGTAAATGGCCCCAGGGCCGTTGAAAAAATTCCCGGTTTTGCTTATGGATTTGTTTATTCCGAAGAATTGAAAAAGTATGTCCGGGCTGATAGTATGCAAACAGGCTGGACCAGCTACCTCTCAGGCTTTACCGGCGAAGGAATGATAATTACAACAACAGGCGATCTTTTAAAATGGGACCGCGCACAAAAGCTTCACAGTTTGCTTACCGAAGCCACGCAGCAGGAAATGCTTTCGACACAATTCGAAAAAAAAACCTTCCCCTTTGTCCGCTTCGGATATGGAATACGGGTTGGGAAAAATGATCTCGGTAATTATGTTTTTCACAACGGATCATTTCCCGGCTATGTAGGCATGCTTATCCGGTACACAGATGATGATGTAACCATAGCAGTTTTATCCAACAACGAATCGCACTCCGATTATATTGCCGATGCACTGGCCGCAATAGCTTTAAATAAAAATTTCGTAATGCCGTATGCTCACAGCAAAACGGATGCAAATACTGCCAATGATATGTATTTGGGCAAGTATATGATGCCACTCCTGAGGCCTCCATACATGGTTGCCTTTCCGATTGAATTAGTTAAAAAGGATGAAAAATTATTCGTTCATTCGGGCGGTGTTAGCGACATGGAACTGAAGCCTGAGTCAAAAACCAAGTTCTTTTTTGCCAACGGCACCGACCAGCAGATAGAATTTGAAACCGACAATAGCGGCAACCTTATCAAAACCTGGTATATCGGATGGGGGCTAAAAAAGGAAATGAAAAGGATAGGCGCGCAATAAACCACTGTAGTATTATCTCAAGCCTTGGCTTACATGCGTCTCCCGACGAGTGACTGTATAAATGTTTGAACCTTGATACAGATGATTCAGAGGATAAGCATGAAAAGAGGATTCATGATTATCAAAGTAATCATAGCAATCACAGTTCAGACAACCTTGTCAGATGAGGTGCATGAACACAGGATTCATGAATATCAAAGTAATAATAGCAATCACAGTTCAGACAAGCTGTCAGCAGATAAGCATGAAAAGAGGATTCGTGATTATCAAAGTAATCATAGCAATCACAGTTCAGACAACCTTGGCTGACGCGTCTTCCTTCCGACGTGTAGCCGGTACAAATTTGATACTTAAACATTAAGATAAGGTGAGCAAGTAAAGAAAGCCATAACTTCAACTGGAAATATTAAACATACACTATGGATATCCAAACCCTCTATCAGCAAACCATAAAATACACCGCTGCAAAAAATCAGGAAGTTAAACAACGGCTACCCGGAACTAAAAATCTTCCGTATGTAATACATCTTTGTTGGGGATTGCTGATTGCAGATTTAGAACGCGGATGAACGCGGAAAAAACGGATAAACGCGAAAAACGTTATAGTACCAAACGAAAGGATTACATGCGGTGAGATAGTTCGCACGTCAGCAAGGGGTTATTAGCCGGTTATTCCTTTACAACCCTGCTATAGACAGAATAATTTTTATCACTTACTTTAACAACATACATTCCGGGAGGAAAATTCGCCGTTTCAATATCCATTTTGGAATTTCCGGAATTTTCGAACATTAAAGTCCCCTGAAGATTATATAATTGAACTAAAAAAGGCCCGGAGGTTTTTGTGAGTTCAATATGAATCGTGTTGGAAACAGGATTGGGATAAATTGAAAAATTAAACGCAGTACTCAGTTGGCCGACAGCTAAATTTGTACTGGTTAATTTATACAATTCGGTATTACCCGACTGATACGCAGCCGGAAATATTAAACTTCCCAAAGCGAGGTTAAGGGAAGAAAACCCCTCGCTAAAAACGTTCGATTGAAAAATAGGAGGTACTATCAATGACTGGCTATTGGTAATGCTGTTATAGGAAAATAATTGATTACCATTAACACCATCATAGCCAATATAATACAAAGCGTTATTCCATACGGCAAAACTCCCTCGGTACGAGCCACCACTACCCGGATTATAATCATTTACCATAGTAGTGCCTAAAGTTGTTCCATCAGTAAACCAAAGTTCATTACCGTGGGTACCGTCAGTTGCGCCAAAGTAGAGCCTGTTATTATAAACCATAAACCAGGGAGGTGAAACAATTCCATCGGCTGTCCCAGAGAATATATCTTTTACCATTTGAGTGCCGGCAGAAGTACCATCGCTCACCCATAATTCGTACCCAGCCGAAGCTGTAAATGCACTGAAATACAGTTTCCCATCATAAACGGTAAAACCTTCAGGGTCGGCATAATTTTGACCGGGATTGATGTCCTTAACAAGCGTGGTACCCAAAGTAGTGCCGTCAGTAACCCATAACTCCGATCCGTAGGTAAGGTCTGTTGCCTGAAAATATAATTTGCCGTTTAATTCTGTGAATAGCGATGGATAGGAAGAATATATTCCTACAAAAATATCTTTTACCATTTGGGTGCCCGCGGATGTGCCGTCCGAGACCCATAACTCACTACCATGCGTACCATCATCGGCATAAAAATATAAGGCATTATTGAACACTTTAAACGAGGTAGGAATACTCCCTGTTCCACCTGGCCTGATATCTTTAACCAACTGAGTACCTAAGGTTGTTCCATCCGTAGACCAAAGTTCCTGTCCATTTATTCCGTCATCGGCTGCAAAAAACAACTGGCCATTAAAAACAGTAAAGCCATATGGAGCACTTCCACTACTACCCGGGTAAATATTTTTGACCATTTGAGTATTTGTTGAAGTGCCATCTGTTACCCATAGCTCATGTCCCTTGGTACCATCTTCAATCGAAAAATAAAGCATCTGGTTATAAACAATAAATCCGACTGGGTTTCCATCTGCGCTTCCCGGATTAATATCTTTAACTAATTTAGTTCCCGAAGCAGTACCATCGCTGCTCCAAACCTCATTTCCGCTTGAACCATTTGTTCCAACAAAATAAATTTTCTCATTGTAAACTACTACTGTAGTATACTTAAACACACCCGAACCTGAGGGGTTTATATCTTTTATCAATACCGGAGTTTGCGCCTGTACAACCAGAAAAGAAGAAATAAGAAGTAGATTAGTAATTGTCTTTTTCATAGTACACTTTGATTATTTAAAAGTGAATTGGTTTTGGGATAGAAAAATTTATTCAAATAAAATATATATCCAGCTTTATCCTTATGCGGATAGCTATTAAAACTGAGTTGGTAAGCGGAAATGGTTTCATTTATGATAATTTAATTAAGGAATTAAATATTTTTATCCCTGATAACAATTGGATTTTACTAATGTTCAAAATTGACACAAAAGAGTTAAGTGAATGTTAATTGTATGGTTATATAAAGTATCAGCTAATAATTAAGGCTTTGTGTGGTTGCTTTTCGCGACTCAACATGCAACAGCCACTCGCCATAATGTGGGGTTTGGTGATGGTAGTAACATTTGAAATCTGTATATATTTTTTTGTACTTGCTATAATCTTAAAACCAGGATATTCCCGAACTACAAC
>JBBSDG010000204.1:0-7729 GCA_038249635.1 Bacteroidales bacterium
CTCTTTCGGGTAGCCTTTTCTATACTGTTATTATTATCAGTGAGATATATTGATCTTCTTTGTAACAATTCCTTTAGCAGATTGAAGTCGCAGTAGGTAAACTCCATTTTTAAAAGATGAAACATTAATTGATTTTTGGTTCGTTACTTTATCAGTGCGGTAAACCTGGCGGCCATCAGCAGATATCAGCTCTATTTTTGCGTTTGCGAAAGTACCGCTTATTTGTAGATTGCTTTTTACAGGATTCGGGTATGTTATCACATCATATGCTTCCGACTGTTTAATCAGACCAACATTTGTCGTATAGCTGACTTGTATCGAGTCGAGAAAAATCGCATACATAGCAGTGCAATTGAAATGGCAGAAAGTAAGATAGATCTGCTGCCCTATAAATGGAGTAAGATCAATATTTCTGGAATGCCAGAACGGATCTGTGAAATAATAATCAGCGGAGGTACAGGTTTCGTCCTTTACAATATTTGTAAAATCGTCAACTGCGTTTCCAGTAGTTGAAACAGCCACTTTATAATGCTCTGCAGGAAATTCCGCATCTAAGACCTGAATGGAATAACGAAGTGAAACTGAACCTTGTAATCCGGTAAGATCAATTCTTGGTGAAATAAGATAATTCTCAGGGGTAAGCGTATAGGCAACACTGTTCCATGATTCCGACGCCACATAGCCCTCAACATAACCGTTGGAATTCCTCCAGGTTGTACCATACCAGGTATTTGTATCAGCATCTTTGTCAATGTTTGCCCAGGTAGCCGGTATTACACCACCATCGAAATACTCTTCAAAAAGCAGGGTTTGGCCGATTCCGATTCTGCAAAATGCAAAAAACAAAACAAGAAACAGAGAATTTTTCATTTTCTATTCATATAAAAGGATAATACTATTTTGATACACCTCTAATTAATATCTGAATTGCTGAAAAGTAATATTCGTTTTGGCTAATTTAATATCACATTTAAACTTCTCGTTTACATGATGAAATGTCATAAAAAAGGCTGCCCGAAAAAGCAGCCTTTAAATATTTATCCGCTTATGAGCAGATAAAATATTCCTGGTCTCAATAAATGTAGTCAGTTTAAGGCAATACAATAATGCTGATCATTTAAAATGATCGATTTATCAGGGTAAAATTAAAAATTACTACTAAAATCCGTTTAACTTCATTGTTACTGTGGGTATCAGCAGCAGCCATGCTAAAAAGGCAAGGAACAGCATAAAAGGAATCACAAATCTAACCCATTTGCCATAAGGGACTTTTGCAATACCCAACACTCCGATCAGCACTCCCGATGTAGGAGCAATCATATCGGTAATACCTGCACCAAACTGAAAAGCCATAATTGTTGCCTGCCTCGAAAGCCCGATAATATCCGAAAACTGTGCCATAATTGGAATAGTTAAGGCTGCTTTTGCTGATCCTGATGTAATTACCAGGTTAAGCAGCGACATAAATCCGTACATAATAGTAACGGCAGTAAGCTGCCCGGTGCCTTTCAAAGAGCTGGACATGGAATGAAGCACTGTATCTATGATCTGTCCATCATTTAAAATAGCGATAATTCCACCTGCAAATCCTACAACCAAGGCCGCTGAAACTATGTCCTTAACGCCTTCCTGAAATAGTTTGGTGATTTCCGAATTCTTTTTTCCGGCGGCAAAGCCCGTAAACACGCCCATGGCAAGAAACAAGGCTGCAATTTCCATAATGTACCAGTCGTAGCCCAGAACTCCCAGTATGAGGTAAAAAATGGTAAATCCCAGTATATTCAAAACAAAGAAATGCAGTGATTTACGCAGTGCAAAAAAACTGGAAATCGCAAAAATGCCAGTCAATATTGGGATAAAGGGTCCTTTAACCGTATTTAATCCAACTCTCAGTTCAGTGGATGGAAAGTAGAATGAATAAACAAGCATGATAACGAAAAGCACACCTCCTACTACCCAGGCTGATTTAGGCGTATGATATTCAATTTTTTCGCTGTCCGATTCACCGCGTTTTCTCCAGTAATCATCTTCTTTGAACATGATGGATTTTTCGGGATTTTTCTTAACCCTGCGGGCATACCACAGCACAAAAACAATTGAAATAAATGTAATGATAAGCCAACAGATAACACGATATTCAATACCGGTAAAAAGAGGAACACTTGCCAACCCTTGCGCAATTCCAATAGTAAAAGGATTAAGGATGGCGGCTGCAAATCCGATATGGGCTGCAAAATAGCACATCCCGATACCAACAAGAGAGTCGTAGCCCATGCGGATGGCGAGCTGGACAAAAATCAATGTAAATGCCAGTGTTTCTTCACTCATGCCGAAAATGGCTCCAAAAGCACTGAAAATAATCATTATGAACGTTATGATAATATTGTCAACACCAATAAACCTGATAAATTTCCATTTCTCGAAACGCTTGGTAAGTACAAGGAACGAAAGAATGCCAATATCTATAGCCCTTGTTTCATTCATAATCCAGAAAGCGCCACCTATCATCAGGATAAATACAATGATGTGCGACATGTTCACAAATCCCTTGTAAAAAGCCGAAAATATTTGCCAGGTTTGTGGCTGACTGTCAACATTTTTAAAAGTATCGTTAACGATAACTGTCCGTTCCACGCCATTTACCTTAATGGTTTGCCTGTCGTAGCGCCCGCCGGGTACAATCCAGGTGAGGATGGAAGCAATAATAATAATTGAAAATACAATTACGATGTTGTTAGGGACTTTAAAGTTTTTAAGCATAAAAAAGTAGTTTAAAGAGGTTTTCGTTTTCGCAAGCGAAAATATGAAGTTTAATTAAAGAAAAATATACTGTATGTGAAATAAAATAGCCTACTACTGCTTTTGGCATCAGGCTATTAGCGCAAGTCCCTATTTTCTTGATCCATTTGATAACAATCTGTTCAAAGGAAACAGGAATTTTGATTGCGCTTTCAGTCTTCCTGAATGAAACTCCATCCATGTTTTTCCATAAACTCATTGATTTCATCTGCAAAAAGTCTTTTTGAGTGATGGATTTCCTGGTTATGAATATATTGTCTTACTGCCGGCACCTTACTTTCACTTACTCCAACAGCCCAGTAATCATCCTGCCAGATAAATTTTGGATCTGTCAGGTTGTTTTGATTTATCCAGAAGGATGATTCTCCTTTAATGAGTTGTGCAACTTTACTAATAGTTTGCTCTTTACCCAGTGAAATCAAACAATGGGCATGATCCTGCCAACCATTTGCACAGTCAAGCCAGATACCTTTTTCAGAAGCATTCTGTTTCATGTGCTGAAATACTCTTTTTCTCAGTTCATGAGAATTCAGATAGGGCACTCTGTTTTTTGTAGAGAATACCATATGAATATAGATTCTTACCCAGCTCATATAATTTGATTTTTATTTTTTTTATCAGTCAGATAAATTTGACTGCTATAGATTTCTTTTCTTTCTTTTTTATCAGTCAGATAAATCTGACTGCAATAGATAATTTCTTCTGATGAGATATTTATTCCAGTCTGGCTTTAGCCGACTGTAAGAAATAAATTATTCACTGCAAGAAATAAATTATTCATCTATTCCAATCCTGTTTAGTATAAATGCAACCTCGAATGCAGTTTCCTTCAAAGCATCAAAGCGGCCTGTGGCACCACCGTGTCCGGATTCCATATTGATATGAAGAAGCAGAATGTTATTATCGGTTTTCATAGCCCTTAGTTCGGCAACGAATTTAGCCGGTTCATGATAACTTACTTGTGAGTCATTCAAACCGCCTGTAACAAGCATATTAGGATAATTCTGTGCTTTCACATTGTCATATGGCGAGTACGAGAGCATATATTTGTAGTATTCTTCAACATTCGGATTTCCCCACTCTTCGTATTCCTGAGTTGTAAGTGGCAGGCTTGCATCGAGCATGGTATTGATAACATCCACGAAAGGCACTGCTGCTACTGCTGTGTTGAAGAGTTCAGGGCGCATATTCACTACAGCACCCATTAGCAATCCGCCGGCGCTGCCACCCATAATGGCAAGCTTAGAAGGAGAAGTATATTTATCCTGTTCTAACTTTTCGGCACAGGATATAAAATCGGTGAAAGTGTTCTTCTTTTTAAGCATCTTACCATCTTCGTACCATTGCTCACCCATATCGCTTCCACCTCTTATCTGAGCAATGGCAAACACAAAGCCACGGTCGATAAGGCTGTAGAAATTAGAAATAAAGCGTGCATCCGAACTTATGCCATAGGATCCGTAAGAGTATAAAAGAGCAGGATTTGTTCCGTCCTTTTTCAGCGATTTTTTATACACTACCGACATCGGAACTTTTTCGCCATCCGGTGCCGTTGCCCAAACGCGTTCAACCGTGTAATCATCTGGATTAAAACCACCGGGGATTTCCTGCACTTTCAGCTTTATGCTTTCATCTTTAGCAAAATCATAATCATAAACCGTATTCGGACGGTTGAGCGAAGTGTACCTGTAACGCATGGTTGCAGATGAATATTCAGGAGTGCCTGTCATGGTTGCTGTGTAAACCGGTTCCGGGAAATTAATGGTTTTGCTTTTGCCGTCGGCAAGGTTCATAATCAGAATTTCGTTCAATCCATTTTTTCGGGTCTGGACAGTGAGGTATTTGTCGAATACATCAATATAATCAATCTTAACATCCTTGCTGTGCGGAATCACTTCTTTCCAAGTGCTGCGGTCGGTATAGTTTGTTAAAGGTGCTTCATAAACTTTGCAATTCAGGTTGTCGCGGTCCTTGTACTGTATAAAAAATTTGTCCTTGTGAGGATATACGTGATATTCCACATCTTTAGTGCGCGGGATAAAAACTTTGAACTTTCCATTTGGCTCCGAAGCTGGCAGATAGAGGCACTCCGAAGTTGTTTCGCTGGCTGTCTCAATTAAAATAAAATCACGGGTTTTGCTTTTATCAAGACTAACGATAAATTGTTCAACAGGTTCTTCGAATACAAGTTCATCCGGTTTTGGAGATCCTACAATATGCCGGTAAACCCTCCATGCGCGCAATGCATTGTTTCCGACCGCATAAAAAAGCGTTTTGCTGTCGTTGGCCCAGGCCATGGATTGTACTTTTTCAATTTTTAACGGTAAATCAGATCCTGAAACCAGGTCGCGGATTTGCAGCGTGTAGTCGGCATACGAACCAGTTTCGTTGCTCATATAAGCCGCCAGTTTATTATCCGGGCTTACATCAAAGTTCGAAAAAATAAAAGCTTTCTTGCCTTCGGCCATTTTATTAATGTCGAAAACCACTTCTTCGGGAGCCGAAACACTGCCTTTTTTACGGCAATTCATACGGTATTGCTTGCCGGTTTCAGTCCGGGTATAGTAATAATATCCGTTATCGAGCTGAGGAACGGTTTCGTCATCTTCCTTGATACGGCCTTTCATTTCGGCGAAAAGCTTATCCTGTAAAGCTTTTGTCGATTGCATAACAGTATCGGAATAGGCATTCTCAGCTTTCAGATAATCAATAACGGACGGATTGCTTTTATCCTTCAGCCAGAAATAATTATCAACTCGCTTATCGCCAAAATTGGTAAACTCAGCAGGTTTTACTGCCGCTACCGGCGGCGCAGGGAAATCACTTTGTTGTTTTATTTTCACAGTAGTAAGAGTTGAAGAATTACAGGCAGCGATTCCTATTGTTACAAACAGGATAGGCCAGATTTTGATTTTACGGCTCATAAATTTGAGTTTTAAGAATAATGTTGCGTAAAAGTATAGAAATTTAAGTGAATTGCTTATGCTCTTTTTAAACTTCCCTTTATCTTTCTAATTGAGCTAAATTTACAGCGGTTTCTTCATGTTTCAATTTACCAATAGTTTTTAGGAATGAAAAAGATACAATTGCTGCTTATTGCTTGTTTATTTGCCGGTATAGCTAATTCACAAACGATGATTCAGTTTGCCGGAATTACTTGGCAGATAAAAAATGGACTCCAACTCGGACCAGGTCCGAACAATTGGTCAAATAGTCTTTCCAGTGTCTGGGTAGATGCTGAAGGCAGTCTTCATATGAAAATCCGGAAATCCGGAAATACCTGGTATTGCTCTGAAGTCATTGCACAACAATCCTTTGGATATGGCGAATACCGGTTTTACCTGGCCAGCGATGTCGAAAGTTATGATCCTGAAGTTGTGGTGGGATTATTTACCTATGAAACCGATACCCGGGAAATAGATATTGAGTTTTCGCGCTGGGGCAATGCTGGCAATGCAGATGGATATTACACCATTCAGCCTGTTGTACCCGGCAACCAGCAAACTTTTATACCTAACCTGGCGGGTAAAAATTCAACTCACAAATTTATCTGGAGCAGCCACAATATCTTTTTTCAAAGTTATTTCGGGCATTCTGCAAGCCTGGCATCGACCGATTCGCTGATCAAGGAATGGAATTATACAGGAAAAGATAACCCGCCAGTGGGCAATGAGAGATTACATATAAATTTCTGGCTATTCCAGGGACATACACCTGTAAACCAGCAGGAAGCTGAGCTAATTATAAAATCAGTTTCTGTGCCAACGAACACAGCAAGTGAGGATTTCCCCGTTTCCACCGGGATGAAAATTTCTCCAAATCCTTTTATGGATAAGATTTCTGTTGAATTGCCCCGGATTTTTGATGAATGTTCAATTTCAGTCTGTAATTCTGAAGGTAAGGAAATTCTGAAGAAACTTCTCACGCAAATGAAAACAGAAATTGACCTTGGCGCATTTCCATCCGGAATTTACTTTGCGAAACTGATACATAACCAAGATGTTAAGGTGCAGAAGATAATAAAGAAATAAGAATTCTGAAGTATCGGTTTTTCCAATCCGTCCGCTATTACCATTCCTGTGACTTGATCAGGATGAACTCCTTTTCATGTAAAAGTGGCGGTTTCAACCAAAATCACTAATTTTGCAGCCTGAAATTCACCTTAAAAGGGTGAATTGTGTCATTTATAATAGTCAATACCATAAGCCCTTCCGGGCAAAAATCATAAGTATGCAAACAGTAGTAAGCGGAATCAGGCCTACGGGCAATCTTCACCTCGGGAATTATTTCGGAGCCATGCAGAACTTTGTAAAAATGCAAGAAACGGATAATTGCTATTTTTTTATTGCCGATTACCATTCGCTTACCACACATCCTACACCTGCCGATCTTCATGGCAATGTAAAGCAAGTACTTGTCGAATACCTCGCCTGCGGTCTTGATCCTGAAAAGTCAACTCTTTATCTTCAGAGCGATTTGCCCGAAACTGCAGAGCTGTATCTTTTCCTGAATATGAATGCCTATATGGGGGAACTGGAACGCTGCACTTCCTTTAAGGACAAAGCCCGAAACCAGCCCGATAATTTAAACGCCGGTTTGCTTACCTATCCAACATTGATGGCAGCGGATATTATCCTGCACAAAGCACATAAAGTTCCCGTTGGCAAGGATCAGGAGCAACACCTCGAAATGACCCGCACCTTTGCCAACCGCTTTAACCGCATGTACAAGGTAGATTATTTTCCGGAGCCTGTTGCTTACAATTTCGGTGAAAACCTTATAAAAATCCCGGGACTGGATGGCAATACCAAAATGGGTAAAAGTGAAGGCGAAGGCAATGCTATCTTCCTGTTCGATACGCCGGAAGTAATCCGCAAAAAGGTGATGAAAGCTGTTACCGACAGCGGGCCAACGGAGCCAAACCAGGTAA
>JBBSDG010000205.1:0-7727 GCA_038249635.1 Bacteroidales bacterium
GCATTTTTTCGAGTACAACCTGATCCAAACGTTCGTCGCGCATCAGCAACGGAACATCGTAAATGGTTTCTACATCTACGGATTCAATTACTGCTGAAGGGTTTACATTGCAGAATAAGGCTATTTTATTGCGGATGGCCTGGTTTAAATGTTTCTCGGTACGGCAAACAATCACATCGGGTTGTACTCCCGACTCAAGCAGCATTTTAACCGAATGCTGTGTTGGTTTTGTTTTCAGTTCGCCCGACGAAGCCAGGTAGGGCACAAGGGTAAGATGTATAACCACACAGCGTTTTCCAAGTTCCCATTTCATCTGCCTTACAGCTTCAATATAGGGCAGCGATTCAATATCGCCAACAGTTCCGCCGATTTCGGTAATTACAAAATCGTAATTCCCGCTGGAACCCAGCAACTGAATACGGTATTTTATCTCATCGGTAATATGCGGAATTACCTGCACAGTTTCACCCAGGTAATCGCCACGCCTTTCTTTATCAATAACGGTCTGGTAAATGCGGCCTGTAGTTACATTGTTGGCCTGCGAAGTGCGTACATTGGTAAATCTTTCATAATGTCCCAGGTCGAGATCGGTTTCGGCACCGTCGTCGGTAACAAAGCATTCGCCGTGTTCGTAAGGATTAAGCGTTCCCGGATCGATATTGATATAAGGATCAAGCTTCTGGATAGCAACCCTGTATCCACGCGACTGAAGAAGTTTTGCCAGTGAGGAACTGATAATTCCCTTACCTAATGATGAGGCGACTCCCCCGGTTGTAAAAATATACTTTGTTTCGGCCATGATGATTTAAATATTTGATTTGTACCGGCGGTTTAAGTAAACATAATTTTTAACCGGATAACAAAGTTTCCGATTATGTGATTACGAGAATGATGTGAGCCGGATTTTTAAAATCCGTGCAAATTTACAAATCCATATCCTTAATTCCTTGAAAATAAATAAAAAAAAAGCCTGATCGAAATCAGGCTTCAACACTATGGTTTTTGCATTTTAACCGGCAACTTTGTATGAGCTTATTTCAAAACATTCGGCAACAACCGCTTTAATATCATCGCGCGAGCATGGCTTGGCCAGAAACGCATTCATGCCTGCTTCGGCACATTCGGTTCTCATTTGTTCGTCAGCGTATGCTGTTAGTGCTATGATCGGGATTTGTTTGTTAAATACTCTTATATACCTGGTTGCCTCAATGCCATCGAGTACAGGCATATCAATATCCATTAATATGACATCAAAATCGAGGGATCTGCTTGCTTCGGTAGCTAAAAGGCCATTATCAACAATAACAGCTTCCCATCCCAACTTGCTCATGTACTTGCTCATGAGGTGTTGATTCATCTTGTTATCTTCGGCTATCAGTATTTTCATCCTCAGTTAAAAATGGATTAAAGATTTTTCCATCTATAACTTTATCCTTAATTTCGTAAAAGGTAATATCCTTTTTTGAAAATATTTTTACACTGAAGGCTGCAAATTTGGCTAATGTATTAATAATCTGATTTATATGGGATATAAATATTTTCCGTTCTTATCAATAAATTTTTCCTGAATTCACAAATACACGGCAAAATACCCAAATTTTGAAAAAACAGTACGGATTCAAATGTAATTGATTCCACGCTGAACCACTGGTTGAAGTGAACGCCATTACATTTTAAAAATTCTGCTCTTTTTATTCCCCCAGATAGGATTTCAGCAACTTACTCCTTGAGTTATGCTTGAGCCTTCGTATTGCCTTTTCTTTAATCTGACGCACCCGTTCGCGGGTAAGGTCAAATTTGAGGGCAATTTCTTCGAGTGTTAGACCATGCGGAACACCAATGCCATAATAAAGGTTGATAACGTCTCTTTCCTTTTCAGTAAGTGTAGATAAGGAACGCTGGATTTCGAGAGTCAACGATTCGCGCATTAACCCTGCATCCGTAAAAGGAGTATCTTCATCCACAAAAACATCGATAAAGCGGGTATCTTCATCATCCACCAAAGGAGCATCCATCGAAACATAACGGGTGGTTATCTTCATGGCGGCAGCAATTTTGTAGTCTGGTATTTCCAGTGCTTCGGCAAGTTCCTCGGCTGAAGGCGGACGCTCGAATTTTTGTTCCAAACGCGATGTTTCCTTCTTTATTTTATTTAGAGAGCCAACCTGGTTTAATGGCAAACGCACTATACGCGACTGCTCGGCCAAAGCCTGAAGTATCGACTGCCGTATCCACCATACAGCATAAGATATAAATTTGAATCCACGGGTTTCGTCGAAACGGCCGGCGGCTTTAATAAGTCCTACATTGCCTTCATTGATAAGGTCAGGTAAACTAAGACCCTGGTTTTGGTATTGTTTGGCTACCGAAACAACAAACCGCAGGTTAGCCAGGCATAATTTATCCAGTGCTTTCTGGTCGCCGCCCCTTATTCTTCGGGCCAATTCAACCTCTTCGTCAGCGGTAATGAGAGCTTCCTTTCCAATATCCTGAAGATATTTATCCAGGGAGGCCGTTTCGCGGTTGGTTATTGACTTGGTTATCTTTAGTTGTCTCATGACTTTTTAGCTTTTATATGCAACTAAGCGGCACAGGCTTACTGTGCAGCTTAGTCAACTGTATGTTTTCAGTAAACAGGAATAATAAACTTTATTATCTATTGATAAACAAAGAAAAGCCGGGTTTGTTTTTAGATTTTTTGTTCCCTTCGGGTATTCCTTTGAAGTTGATAAAACTAATTAATTCCAAATCCATAATAAGCTCTCACCTTGTTTGGATAAATTCCTTCGAGCAATATTCCCCCACTTTTATTCGACAGGATTTTGTTCAGATCGTCCAGGTTCCGGATAGGTTTTTTGTCAATTTCAGTAATAACATAACCTTCGCGCACACCTGCATTCCGCAAAAGACCATCGCCTAATTCGCTAACCTGCACACCATGGTCAATGCCAAGTTTGTGGAGGACTTCGCCAGAGGCCACCTGCATTTTGGCGCCAAGCATAGGTATAACATTTTTTGCTTCACTTTTCACAAGGTTAGTACTTCCCGAACGGTTGAGCAGGGTTACATTAAAGGTTTTATCGGCACCATCGCGGCTTACAACTACAGGAATTTTTTCGCCCGGATGATAGCGGCTAACCTGTTCAAGCAATTCAGAAGTGCTGTTAACCGTAATTTTATTCACCGCGGTTATTACATCGCCTTTCTTAATTCCGGCTTCTTTTGCTGCGCTGCCGTCGTTTACCTCCGAAACAAATACACCTCTGAGTTCTTTCATCCCTTGCTCACCGGCAAATTTACTGTCGATTTCGCGTATGCTTACACCAAGGAAAGCCCGCTGAACTTCGCGATAATCAATGAGGTCGCCAACTACTTTCTTAACGATGTTAACCGGTATGGCAAATGAATATCCGGCATAAAAACCGTTGCCACTGGCAATAGCCGCATTTATGCCGACCAATTCGCCACGGGTATTTACCAATGCGCCTCCGCTGTTGCCACGGTTAACCGCTGCATCGGTTTGAATAAATGATTCAATTGATGAGCCATCGGGCGTACCCAGGATATTGATATTTCGTGCTTTGGCACTTACAATACCGGCTGTTACCGTGCTGGTAAGATTAAATGGATTACCTACAGCCAGCACCCATTCGCCGATCTGAAGTTCGTCGGAATTGCCATAGCTCAGGAATGGCAGATTGGTTTCCTTGATTTTTACAACAGCGAGGTCAGTAGAAGGATCGGTACCCACTATTGTTCCTTCGTAGGAGCGTTTGTCGTTGAGTACAATTTCGATCTTGGTTGCATCCTGCACCACATGATTGTTGGTTACAATATATCCATCAGGCGAAATAATAACTCCCGATCCGGCTCCCTGCAAAGGTCCCTGCTGGCCAAACTGGCTTTCGCCAAAAAAATCATGAAAGAAATTATCATACATGCCATTCTTTCGGGCATATTCTGTTTTTACATGAACAACCGAGTGAATTGATGTATTGGCCGCAGCCGTAAAATCAGGATTTGAAGAGGGAATACCTGTCATACTTGTAAATTCGACAGGAGTTGACTGCTGGGGCACTCCTTTTAAACTACTATTATTTTTCTGAAGAAGAGCAAATGCTCCTAAAGAAATCAACCCGCCTAACACAGCCATTAATAAATAACCAGCGTACTTTTTCATTTTTCGTTCGTTTTTGATTGTGGTTTTTTTGTTCAAGATCAAATTACACACTCTTTTGAGTATCTTTGAATTATAACGCAATGTTACTACCAAAAGTTTTTGTGTCTTGTTAATTAATGTTAAGGATTTTTAAAATGTCTTAAATAAATCAATAAATATTTCTGTAACAATCAAATAAACAAGGTTATAGCAGCATATTCTTTCTTTATTGCGGCATATCCCAAGACAATATCAGGCTGTTACTTTTTAAAAAAATTAAGGCATTCAAAAAGCAAACTGACAAATTGACAAGTATTATAGTAAATTTGTTACCGAAATGACAATACAATTCAGCAAATACGAAGGAACCGGCAACGATTTTATCATGATCGACGACCGGAAGTTACAGTTTCCGGCCAATGAAGAATTGATCAGCAAGCTTTGTGACCGACATTTTGGCATTGGTGCCGATGGCATTCTACTTGTTCAACATAGCGAGGGCTACGATTTCGGGATGAATTATTACAATTCCGATGGCAGTGCTGCTACTTTTTGTGGCAACGGAGGCAGGTGCATAACTGCATTCGCTCATCAGATGGGCATTTGCGAAAATACATGCCGCTTTATGGCTGCGGACGGAATACACCATGCACGGATAGCTGAAAACCATGGTTTGGTTAAGATCGTTGAACTGGATATGCAGGATCCGGTGATTTACCGGGTGGACAAAAATTTGTGTTACCTCAATACCGGTACATATCATGTGGTGAAATTTGTCGATAACCCTGACGATATCGACATCCTGGAATCGGGCAGGGAAATAAGATATGATGCGGGTTATGAACCACATGGAACTAATGTAAATTTTGCTAAAATTTTAAAGAAAGAGCTATACGTACGCACCTATGAGAAAGGTGTTGAAAATGAAACCCTTTCGTGTGGAACCGGCGTAACTGCTTCGGCCATTGCTGCATCACTAAAATACGGCGGTAATTCATTTTACGTAACTACAGCCGGCGGAAGGCTTTTTGTGAGCTTTACCCGTAATGATGATGTTTTTAAAAATGTTAAACTTACCGGACCGGCAAAACTAGTTTTTGAAGGAACCATAGAAATTTAATTTTATGATTGGCCCGAATTTGCTCCTCAGAGCACCTGAACCTTCGGATATTGATATTATTTTCCGTTGGGAGAATGATGCAAGCATCTGGCATCTTGGGAATACCCTGGCACCCTATTCGCGATTTGCCATCGAACAATTTGTACTAAATACCGATAACGATATCTTTTCATCAAAGCAATTACGTTTGATGATCGACTGGCATTCGTCAGGCACTGAAACAAAAACTATTGGAAGTATTGACCTGTACGATTTCGATCCGTTTCATAAAAGAGCCGGAATCGGAATATTGATTGATGAACCTTTCAGACGGAAAGGATTTGCACTTGAAGCCCTTAATCTTTTGATTGATTACTGTTTCAATACGTTGAATATCCATCAGTTATACTGCTCTATTGAGCAAAGTAATACGGAAAGTATTAATCTGTTTGCAAAAGCTGGTTTTGTAACTTGCGGAACTAAAAAAGAATGGCTGTTTCGCAAAGGGAACTGGAGTGATGAGCTTATTTTTCAACTGATAAACAAATTGTGATGAACTAATTGTTTCAGAGTTTCAGGAATACTGGGCTCTGAGCGAAGCCGAAGGGCAAGGTTTCAGGAATACCGGACCCTGAGCGAAGCCGAAGGGCAGAGTTTCAGGAATACCGGGTCATGAGCGAAGCCGAAGGGCAGGGTTTCAGGGTTAAAGGCCGCGGTGCGGAGTCGAAGCGCAGAATTACATCGAAAGAAATAATTTAAACAAGCAATAAAATTCCAGAAGCCGCTTTAAAACAATAAAGAATTGAGAATATGCCAAACTACTTTTCGCGCCGCATTAAAAAGCTAACGCTCCTTTCATTCCGAAAACAGATAATCCTGACTATACTTGCAATATTAATTATTGGCAGCGGAATTATCGCATACCTCGGTTATCGTATTGTTTATATGCCAAATGTTTGGCTCGACGGACAAAAATCTGCTGCCTTCAATATCCGTTCAGGTTCAACCTGGGAAGATGTAAAGCAACAGTTGTATAAAAATGGTACTATTATACACCGGGCATCCTTTGAGCAACTGGCTTCGGTAATGAAATACCCGAATCATATCAAATCAGGGCATTACATACTAAAAGAGGGAATGAGTAACAAGCAGATTATTACAAAACTGCGTTCGAAACAACAGGATCCGGTAAGGCTGGTTTTTAATAATATACGCATTAAACAGGAACTTGCAGGGCATCTGGCCGAACAACTTGAGGCTGATTCAGTTACCTTGCTGAAACTGTTGAATGATGCTGACTACCTGAAAAAATTCGGCTTCACTACCGATAACATTATCAGTATGTTTATTCCAAATACTTACGAAGTATATTGGGATATTACTGCCGAAAAATTTATGGAAAGGATGCATAAGGAGTATATTGTTTTCTGGAACGATAAGCGGAAAACTAAATTGAAAGAAATAGGACTTACCGAATTGCAGGCAATTACCCTGGCTTCCATTGTTGAAAAGGAATCAAATATGAATGATGAAAAACCGGATGTTGCCGGTGTGTATATGAACCGGCTGAAACAGGGATGGCTTTTGCAAGCTGACCCGACCCTGGTTTATGCGCTCGGCGATTTCAGCATCAAAAGGGTGCTTAATGTTTATAAAACCATTGATTCACCTTACAATACTTATAAATATGTTGGATTGCCCCCGGGACCAATCTGCCTGCCTTCCATTTCTTCCATTGATGCCGTTTTGAATTACCGGCAGCACAATTACATGTATTTCTGTGCCAGAGAAGACTTTTCGGGTTACCACAATTTTGCTGTTACCATGAACGAGCATCTGCTTAATGCTGCCAAATACCAGCAGGCTCTCAATAAGCGGGGAATCATGAAATAGGATATGCTACAAAAGAAACGGCTTTTATTTTCATCATAAACCTATTCAGTTATTTGTGCCTAACTCCCAAACCATACTTATTTTTTTACTGTTGCTTTCTTTTTTAGGCAAAGGCAATATGGCTTTTGCCCAATCGGCTGATACTACAGGTTTTCAATCCGACACCCTTAACCGAAAAAAGCTGGCTCTTGTTACAGTTACCGGGGCATCGGTTTATGCCGTGAGTATTGCCGGATTATATGGTTTATGGTATAAAGATTATCCGCAATCGTCGTTTCATACTTTTAACGACAACAAAGAGTGGCTGCAGATGGATAAATGCGCCCATGTTACTGCTTCATATTATATTGGCAGGATTGGATACAGTGCTTTGCGGTGGTCGGGCGTACAGGAGAAAAAAGCAATCTGGTATGGCGGAATGACGGGCTTAGTTTATCTGGCAGCCATAGAAACAATGGATGGATTCTCGAAAGAATGGGGAGCTTCGCCTGGCGACTTGTTAGCAAATACACTGGGAACAGCACTTTTTATAAGCCAGCAACTCGCCTGGCGCGAACAGAAGTTTGTAATGAAATA
>JBBSDG010000206.1:0-7715 GCA_038249635.1 Bacteroidales bacterium
GAAAGAGGTAAGGTGCTGGATCCAAGTTCGCAGATTACATCAAATAATAATCCCCGGTTGCTTCGGCTGGCTGATGTAAAGCTATGTGTTGCCGAAGCATACCTCGCAACTGGTGATGTTGGTTCAGCATTAAAACAGGTAAATGATGTTCGTGAGCGTGCGCGCAATTCGGTTTCACCTGCTTCCGAAGCTCCTGCAGCTTTGCAAGATGTAACAATGGCTGATATAATGAAAGAACGCCTGCTGGAGCTGGCGGGTGAAGATGGTCACCGCTGGTCGGATCTCCGCAGGTGGCATGCCGCCGGTTATATTAACCTGGCTACCTGGACAGCTGCTGACTGGGGATTCCCTTATGATGCAGGATTATTTCGTTTCGATGTTTCAAAGCATTTGCTATTCCCAATTCCAACTGAGGAACTGGACAGAAATCCGTTGATGTCAGCAAGTGGACAGAATCCAGGATATTGAACATTTACGTTTCGTTCCCTAACATGACTTTTGAACCGGGTTCAATTCTCCTTATTATACTTCTTTAGCTCGTGCTTTAATGTCATCAGCATATGCCTTTTGACACTGTTTTTTATGCACTTTTTGCAATTTGCATTTCTGCTCAATTTCTTATCAGGCAGCCTTATACGAGCATATCAATAAACGGGTTTTGGCCGATGATCAGCGGTAAACGCTGCATAACCAATCAGCACTTTATTTCATTCATCAGATACGCCCTTTTGGTATTGAAAACTGTTATGATTGGGTTTTCTTTAGTGCCAGGTGTTTTGGCCATCATGAAAAGAGAAAAAATATTCATTTTTCAGGTTCTATATATAGGGTAAACACACTTCAGTTCGCTATATAAAGAGATAATGACATTTTTTTATTACTGGAATGTTAATATCCGGCGAACAGGACCGGCTTTTACAGCATATAGGTCCTGGTTCGCACAAAATAAACGATTTCAGCCATTTCAGTTCAGGATTCGTCAAAATACTTTTCCAATATCATCAGGAAGAAATTGAAAGTCTGGATTCAAACGCTAGGCCACTGAAGTAATACGGATGTGGCTGAAGGGGCAACGCTGTTCAACACTATCAGTGGAAAGTTAGAATTAAATATTTTTCATTATTATTTTCGCAATTGGATATTAGTTGCATAAGTGAAACGTTAAAAATAATTTCCCCAAAACTGTTTCGGGATTTTTAATTAAAATCAAAAATATTAGCCTTTGCTAAATATATCGTTCCTACGGGACTAGGTCATGAATAGATATTTATTTTTCTACCAATATATAAGCCAGATTAAAGTCCCGTAGGGACGATATATAATTACCCTGAGGTGTATTAATTCCATTCACATCTTTAGATCGAATTGAGGAAGTTATTTTGTAAGTTTCACTAAGAAAGATTTAAAAGCTAAGAATAGAAAAATCAAGATGAATAGGTTACTGTTTTTTATGATGTCTTTTTTGATTTTCGACAATATGGCAGCACAGGATATAAACATGCGACAATTGATGAAATGGGAACTCAGTTATGACTCAACTTATGATGCGTTGCCTGTACTATGGATTCCGGCCACCGTTCCAGGTGCTGTGCAGCTCGATATCGCCAGTGCTGAAAAATACCAACCGTACTTTTATGCCGGGCATTGGAAAGATTATTTATGGATGGAGGATAACTATTTTACTTACCGTTCAAAGTTTAAAAAGCCTGAGTTATCTGCATCAGAAAAGTTGTTTTTTATCTCGAAAGGAATAGATTATCAGTTTGAAATTTTCTTAAACGGAGAGCGGATTATCGACCAGGAAGGTATGTTTACGCGGGTTAGCCTTGACTTAACCGACAAATTAAAAGACAACAACATACTGATTGTTAAAATTTTTCCGGCTCCTAAGTCGGTATTCAAACCAGATAACAGGGAACAGGCAAATCACAGTGTTAAACCGGCTGTGAGCTACGGCTGGGACTGGCATCCGCGTCTTATTCCACTGGGAATCTGGGACGATACGTATCTTGAAATACAACCTTCCGCTTTTGTAGATGATGTTCAGGTTAATTACCAGTTAACTAACCAATTCTCAAAAGCCGATATCAGCCTGGCCGTTAAAGGACGTAATCTGCAGGGCTGCCTCTTCGTGTGGCAATTAAAGGACAAAAACGGAGTTGTTGTTTCGAAAACTAATGGTATTATTGATTCTGATGATTTTGGTTCGAAGGCAACTCTGGAAAGTCCTAAACTGTGGTGGCCTCATGATAACGGTGAGCCTTATTTATACGCTTCTGTATTTCAGTTGTTTGACAAGTCAGGAAAAATAATCCAAAGCCATATTTCTAAAATAGGCTTCCGCCAAGTTAAACTTGTAATGAATACCGGAGCCTGGGATGAACCATCCACCTTTCCCAAAACCCGCTCGGTACCGCCCATTCAACTTGAAATCAATGGCCGGAAAATATTTTGCAAAGGGACCAACTGGGTTAATCCTGAGATCTTTCCGGGAATAATCACCCGTGAAAGATATCTGAAATTGCTTACCTTAGCCAAAGAGGCCAACTTTAATATTTTAAGGGTCTGGGGCGGAGGCATTGTGAACAAAGAATCATTCTTCGATTTGTGCGACGAAATGGGGATTTTAATATGGCAGGAGTTCCCGCTTGCCTGCAACAACTATCCCGATGATCCGCATTATCTGAAAATACTGAAACAGGAGTCAACATCCATTATCAACCGCATTAAAAAACATCCTTCACTCGCTTTCTGGTGCGGAGGAAATGAACTATACAACAGCTGGAGCGGAATGACCGATCAGTCGCTGGCTTTGAGGATGCTCAACAGTCAATGCCTGGAGTTGGATCCTTCAACACCGTTTATTCCAACCTCGCCACTTATGGGAATGGGTCATGGGAATTATGTTTTCAGGGACAGGACAACCAATGAAGAGGTTTTCCAGGAAATGGCGAAGTCGAAGTTTACGGCGTACACCGAATTCGGAATGCCGGCTCCGGCTTCGGTTGAGATACTGAAAACCATTATCCCCAAAGAAGAACTCTGGCCGCCAAAACCCGGAACTTCCTGGGAAAGCCATCATGCTTACAACGCATGGTACGACAGCACTTGGCTTTGCCAGGATATTACCGAAGATTACTTCGGCAAATCGGGTTCCTTGGAAGTGCTGGTCGCAAACGGGCAGTTGTTGCAGGGTGAAGGATATAAATGTATCTTTGAAGAGGCGCGAAGGCAAAAGCCTTATTGCTCCATGGCAGCCAATTGGTGCTTTGCCGAACCCTGGCCCACTGCTGCCAACAATAGTATTATCAGCTATCCCAATATTCCGAAACTGGGATTTTATGCTGTTAAAAATGCATGCAGACCTATTCTGTCCAGTGCGAAATTTTCGAAATTCAAATGGACCGAAGGTGAAACCTTTTTTGCAGATATTTGGTTGCTGAATGATTTTTACCGCGATATTCCCGTAGGGAAAGTATCCGTTAAAATAGTGACTGACGGGAAAGAACTAAATTTGCTTAAATGGGAATATCCTGAGCTGAAGGCCAATATCAACCGGGAAGGACCTACTGTTCGCTGCATTCTTCCAGCCTGGAAAACGGATCGTTTTAAGGTTATCCTTGAAGTTGAGGGACATCCTGAATATAACTCAGAATACACGCTTGCATATCAACCTTTGCTCAAAAATCAAAAAGAGAAGATTTCAATTTTGAACCAGTAAATCCGAAAATAACCTTTTAAAAATGAAAAAACTACTTCTTGTATTTGCCATCATAGTTATGCTGGTTATTATTTGTCAGTTGAATCTCTTTTCGCAGAATCTACTGCCGGCAAAATGGAAATTTAAAACAGGCGACAACCAGGAATGGGCAAACCTGGCTTTTAATGATAAAAGCTGGGCCGAAATTTCGCCGAATGAATTTTGGGAAAGCCAAGGATATCCAGGTTATGATGGCTTTGCATGGTATCGGGCAACCGTAATTATTCCATCCACATTAAAGAAGGATGCGGAAAAATACGGCGGTCTCTCCTTGCAGTTGGGCAAAATTGACGATGCGGATTATACCTATCTGAACGGGGAGTTTTTAGCTAAAACCGGTGATTTACCGCCCAATTACCTGGCCGGGTATGATGTGCCACGCAAGTATCTCATTCCGGAATCTAAAATCCTTTGGGATAAACCCAACATAATAGCGGTAAGGGTTTACGATGGTGGTGGCGGTGGCGGTATTTATTCCGAACCTGTCGCGTTGGGTGTTAATGGCCTTTCTGACCTGATACAGATTGAAACTTCTTTTAAAGAAGCAGATCATATTTTTACCGGGCAAAAAGAGATTGCAATTCCACTGAAAGTCAAAAATGATTTTAATGAAAAATGTTCCGGCAAACTAACTGTTTCGATTGTTAATGACTTCAAAAAAGAAATTACCAATCAATCGCAGGATCTTAAAATAGGAAAGCAGTCGTCAAAGCAAATCAGCTATTTGCTCAAAGACATTGAACCTGGCTTTTATAGGTCAGTAGCAAAATTCGAGGGTACAGGCTTTACCACAGTTTATAGTTTTTCGTTTGGAGTTGATCCTGAAAAAATTGTTTCACCACCCGACAGGCAAGCCGATTTTCAAAACTATTGGGATCATGCCCGCAGGGAATTAGCCGCCGTTGAGCCACAGTTTAAAGTTACTAAGGCTGATAGCCTTTGTACCACAACCAAAAATATTTACCTCGTCGAAATGCGTTCATTAGGCAATATCCTTGTTCGTGGTTGGTATGCTGTGCCGGTAAAACCGGGCAAATACCCGGCTATTCTTCACGTTCAGGGTTACAGTTCAGTTATGGGTCCAGGGAATACCAACGATGGGGACGATTTTGTAAGTTTCGCATTAAATATCAGGGGACACGGCAACAGTCGCGATGATATCAATCCTGGATTTCCGGGTTACCTGCAATATTTTGTTGATGATAAAGAACTCTACGTGTATCGTGGTGCCTATATGGATTGTATTCGGGCGATGGATTTTATGTTTTCGAGGCCGGAAGTGGATACTACCAGAGTTGTAGTTGAAGGCGGAAGCCAGGGCGGTGCCCTCACGTTTGCGACTGCTGCTCTCGATAACAAGCGTGTTAAGCTTTGTGTGCCACAGGTTCCGTTCTTATCCGATTTCCCGGATTATTTCAAGGTTGCCAAATGGCCGGGTAACGAATTTGTCACTTTCGTTGAAAAGAATCCGAAAATAAGCTGGGAAAAAGTGTACAACACGCTCAGCTACATTGATATAAAAAACCTGGCCGGCTGGATTAAAGCGCCCATGCTTATGGCTGTAGGATTGGTGGACGAAACATGTCCGCCTCATATAAACTTCGCAGCCTATAACCAGGCAACTTCCAAAAAGGAATACAAAGTTTATCCTTTTGCCGGCCATGGCTTACCAGGCGAAAATGATAAATTTAAGATGGAATGGATCAGGATGAACCTGGGGATGAAGTAAGTATTGTATCCTGCAAAAGAAAGCAGCAATTGAAAAACAAATTAATGACTTGTAAAAAAATAATGATGAGAAAATGCACTACGATTCGTTTTCGGGCTGCATTTATTTTGCTTTTCTCAACTGTGGTTGGTTATGCGCAATCACTTCCGGCTGCACAAGTTTTAGCAAACAACAAATCTTCAATAAATAAGTTCAGCGACTTTTCAGCAACAGCAAAAGAAAAACAATCCTTCAATCCGGGAGAATCCTGGAATGATACCGGTCATATTCCCATTAATGCGCACGGCGGTGGTGTTTTGTTTTTCGAAAACAAATACTATTGGTTTGGACAGTTTATGGTTGGAGGTGATGCCGGGAATTCAGCCCAGGTCGGTGTCAGTTGCTATTCATCCGAAAACCTGTACCAATGGGAAAATGAAGGAATCGCTCTAAAAGTTGATGAAAGTGATTCTTTGTCCGACATCGCAAAAGGCTGCATACTGGAGCGGCCAAAAGTTATCTATAACTCAAAAACAAGGAAGTTTGTCATGTGGTTTCACCTCGAACTGATGGGGAAAGGCTATGATGAAGCGCGTTCCGGTGTTGCAGTTAGCGATAAGGTTTCGGGTCCGTATATGTATGTAAATAGCTTCCGTCCTGATGCCGGCACCTGGCCTGCTAATGTTAAGCATTATCATAAAAAGCCTGTAAGCAATGATGTTAAAAGTGCATACTGCGGGGGAAAAGGATGTTTGCCGATGCATCCCGATTCGTTGAATTTGCTTGGGCGCGACTTCAAAAAAGGCCAGATGGCCAGGGATATGAATTTATTTGCTGACGATGATGGTAGCGCATACCTCCTGTATTCATCAGAGGAAAACAGCACTTTGCACATCTCGAAGCTAAGCGATGATTATCTTTCATCTGCCGGTAAATATACCAGAGTTTTTGCCAACAGGTATATGGAAGGAGCTGCCATGTTTAAACGCAATGGCAAGTATTACATTTTTGCATCCGATTGCACCGGGTGGGAACCTAATGCAGCCAGGTCGGCCGTGGCTGATTCAATTTTTGGATCCTGGACCGAACTCGGAAACCCCTGCATCGGGGCTGATTCTGCCTTGACTTTTCATTCGCAAAGTACTTATGTTTTACCGGTGGCCGGTAAAAAAGATGTTTTCATTTTCATGGCTGACCGCTGGAATCCGAAGAATGCCATCGATGGCCGATATGTGTGGTTGCCAGTGCAGTTTAATAATGAAAAGCCGGTTTTAAAATGGTACGATAAATGGGACCTATCGGTTTTCAAATAAATAATTTTCAAAAAAAAAATCGCATGGAATAATTATTAAAGACAAGAATAATGAACAAAGTAAGAGAAATTGCCAAAATGATTGATCATTCCATTCTTCATCCTACAATTACAGATGCTGATCTGGTGAGAGAATGCGAAATTGCCAGGAAGTACGATGTGGCTTCGGTTTGTGTAAAGCCTTATGCCGTTAAGCAAGCCGTTCAGCTCTTAAAAGGGTCGGATGTGCTGGTTGACTGCGTAATTGGCTTTCCGGCCGGCAACAGTGCCATAGAGGTTAAAGCTTTCGAAACCGAACATGCCTGCAAAGACGGAGCAGTGGAAATTGATATGGTGATAAACATCGGTAAAGCATTACAGGAAGACTGGGAGTAAATTGAACGTGAAATAAAAGCAGTGGTTGATACTTCTCATAAACACAATGCCATTACGAAAGTAATTTTCGAAACTGATTATATTACAAAAGACGAACATAAAATAAAGCTTTGCGAAATATTTATCCTTCCGCTGAATCGCTGACAATTTTTTAAAGGAAATTTCTGATATTGCTAACTAAAACTTTACGACACCTGGTCTGCATTCAGTGCGTACGCTGAATTTGTATCCGTTTTTGTTAAATAATCCACAAATCCTTTCGTGTTTAGCAGGGGGTTGGGAAAACACTTAATGGTATATTTGTTCGCATTCTGATTTTTTTCAGTTGTGTCCGACAAGAAACACTTTTTGTAAAAACTTTGCATGTACTTCGATTGCATTACCCAACTCCTAAACAAATTAAATGAAAAACTTCTGCCTTGTATTTCTTCTGCTGATAATTTCATTATCAGTAACATCGCAAACCGTAATCATTCCTAATCCTTCAAATTATCCTGTACCTCAATCTCTGGCATTTGCTGATCAAGTCAGACTTGGGGAGTTGATTCCCCGCACAATGA
>JBBSDG010000207.1:0-7677 GCA_038249635.1 Bacteroidales bacterium
CCTGAAACCCTGAAACAACTATATGATTATTCAATATTCAAACCTGCTTCATACCTTGCTTTTTAGGAATTCAACCAGTTTGCTCACCGCCCTTGCCCGGTGACTGATTTTGTTTTTATCGGCAAGAGGCATTTCAGCAAAGGTCTGCTCATATCCTTCAGGCAGAAATACAGGATCATAGCCAAAGCCTTTTATCCCTTTTCTCTCGGTAATGATTTCGCCATCCACAATTCCTTCAAAATAAAGCACAGAACCTTCAATGATCAAAGCTATAACAGTGCGAAAGCGGGCTTTGCGGTTCTTAACTCCTGAAAGTTCCTCAAGCACTTTATCAATATTTGCCTCAAAATCATGGCCGTCTGTAGCATACCTGGCCGAGAAAACTCCGGGACGACCATCAAGTGATACTATCTCCAGGCCAGTATCATCTGCAAAACAGTTCTTGCCAAATTTGTTAAAAACATATTGCGCTTTAATCAAGGCATTGCCTTCGAGTGTAGGAGCTGTTTCAGGAATATCTTCAGTGCATCCAATCTGCTGAAGACTTTTTATAGCAAAGTCATCGCCGATAATAGCTTGTATTTCCGAAAGTTTATGGAGATTGTTGGTGGCAAAAATTAGTTCTTGTATCATTTCTTATTCGTTGTGGTAAGGTTCGTTTTTTAGAATTGTCATAGACCGGTAAAGCTGTTCGGCAAAAAGCAGTCGGATAAACTGGTGTGTAAAGGTCATCCGCGAAAGCGAAACTGTGAGATCCGCTTTTTGTTTCACGCTTTCAGCAACACCATAGGCTCCGCCGATTATAAAACACAATTCGCGGGTTCCGGCGTTCATAGTCTTTTGCAGGAACCCGGCAAATTCCACTGAGCTGAATTCTTTCCCGTGTTCATCCAGTAAAACTGAATAATTGGCGGATGCCAGTTTGTCGAGGATCAGGACAGCTTCCTTTTCCTTGATTTGCTCAGCGTTAAGATGTTTGCGGTCTTTAATATCCGGAATAATTACTTCCTTAACTTTGATATAATGCTTCAGCCTTTTCATAAATACTTCATAACCGTCGAATACGAAGGCTTCAGAAGTATTTCCAACCATAAGTAGTGTAATATTCATAAATAGAGGCATTTGCACTTTGCTTCCGGATATTTGTTTTTCGCCGGAAGGTAATAAAAGTATGAGCCAAAGATACTGACACTCCTTAATTAACCGATGAAAAATCTTAATAGATTTTTTTTGGATTGATTTTTGTACCTTTACACTTTGTTAAAACAAAATAATGAAAAACGTATTTAGAATCGTAACTTTCTGTTTGTCAGTATTACTGTTTACCGGCAGTACAATTGTTCCTAACGAGCTGTCAGGCCCGGTCGAGAGCATTACTGCTGCCATTAAAGCCGGTAATTCAGCCGAACTGGCAAAATCTTTCGGTCCGTCGTTGGAAATTATTCTTCCAGGTAGCGATGGTGCTTTCAGCAAGGCGCAGGCAGAAATGATCATGAAGAACTTTTTTGCTAAATACCCCCCGGTTTCGTTTGTAGTCAATCAGAAGGGGAATTCAGCCGGTGGTGCCCAGTTTATAATAGGCACTTATAAAAGTAAGAGTGAAACGCTGAATGTTTATATCCTTCTGAAACCGGTTTCGAATCAACTGATGATACAGCAAATGAATTTCGAGGCCGATTGATAAATTTAATTTTTACCTACTGTGACTATTGATGAAATTATAGCAAAAGCGCTTCGCGAAGATATAGGCGAAGGCGATCACACCTCCTTATCCACAATTCCTGCAAATGCTGTTGGTAAAGCCCGCCTACTCATAAAAGAGGAGGGCGTTCTGGCTGGCGTTGATATTGCCCGTAAGGTGTTTTTTTACACTGACGAGCGTATTGTAATGGAACAGTTTATTGAAGATGGCACACGTATTAAGGTGGGTGATATAGCTTTTGAAGTGAGCGGTCCGTCAATTGCCCTGCTTACTGCCGAGCGTACTGCACTTAATTTTATGCAACGCATGAGCGGTATTGCCACACAAACCCGGTTAATGGTTGATGCAATCGAAGGCCTTCCCACGAAAATTCTCGATACCCGCAAAACAACACCATTGCTCCGCGAAATCGAAAAAATGGCAGTTAAAATAGGTGGCGGATTTAACCACCGTTCTGGTCTTTACGATATGATCCTGATAAAAGACAACCATATTGATTTTGCCGGAGGTATTGCAAATGCTATAACAGCCTGCCATGAATACATGCGTCATAAAGGCTTGCTTCTTAAGATTGAAATTGAAGTTCGTAATCTCGATGAGTTGAAACAGGTTCTTGATCATGGCGGAGTGAACCGTATTATGCTCGATAATTTCTCATTCGATTTGCTGCGAAAGGCTGTGAAAATGATTGATCCAAAATACGAAACCGAAGCATCGGGTGGTATTACACTACAAACCATCAGGCAATATGCCGAATGTGGTGTGAATTTTATTTCGGTAGGAGCACTTACGCATCATATCAATAGTCTGGATATGAGTCTGAAAGCGGTTAAGCAGATAATTGGTAAATAGTAAATAGTTAAAAGGAAATAGGCAAATAGGCAAATAGGAATATAGTAGAATAAGAAAATAGGAAAATAGGAAAACAGACAAATAGAACAAGGTTTTATCAACCTTCTATTTCTGGATAAAGGTTGGATGATTTTAGTAAACTTCTTTTTTATCAACTCCCAAACCCCAAACCCATGACTCCAAACAGTCGCAAATTTATAACGAAGATTAAAAATAAATGGCAAAATTATCAGACAGGCTTAATACGTATTTTCATCTAAAACGAGGCCGGCTGTTAAATAGCAATCTGGTTATAACGGGGGAACGAATTTCACGAAAACTTGTAATACCTGGTTTCGATGGTATGCCACTTTACGACGTAGCTGCCTTTTTTATCAAAGGTTTGCAGAAAGGTGCTATTTCGATGCGGGCAGCAGCTTTTTCGTATAATTTTTTTCTGGCACTTTTCCCGGCAATCATTTTCTTCTTTACCATAATTCCATACATCCCTGTTCCTGGTTTCCAGGATAACCTGCTTGAACTGCTACAGAACTTTATTCCCAAAAAAGCATTTGATGCAGTGGAGGGAACCCTTTTCGACATCGTGAAAAGACCTCGCGGCGGACTTTTATCCATAGGTTTTGTTATGGCTTTGTATTTCTCCACCAATGGCATTCACAGCCTCATAGTTGCATTTAATCAAACCCGGCATACCATCGAAACCCGCTCATGGATTAAGCAGCGGTTAATTTCAATAGTGCTTGTATTTATCTTGTCGTCGGTGGTAATTATTGCCATTGTGCTTATTACACTTGGACCTGTTGCTCTTGATTTCCTGGTGAAACATGGAATGCTGCGGGTAAGTTTCAGCTATTATGTTATCATTGCGGGGAAATGGATTGTGTCCTCGGCTATGTTGTTTTTTGCCTTTTCTTTTCTCTATTATATTGCGCCAGCCGCCGAATCGAGATTCAGATTTATCTCAGCCGGAAGTACACTTTCAACAGTGCTTACTATCCTTGCATCCGTTGGGTTTAATTATTATGTAAACAGTATTTCGAGGTACAATTCCCTGTACGGATCTATTGGAACCCTCATCATTATTATGGTTTGGATTTACTTTAATGCAATGATTGTATTAATTGGTTTCGAACTAAATGTAAGTATCCGGAATGCGAAAAGGAGGCATAGCAAACCTGATTCGGTCCGAATCAGTAAATCTGCCTCAAAGCTCCCGAAGTAGCTTCCCAATTGTATTTACGTACTACTGAATTGTGACCGTTTTCGCCAAGTTGTTTTCGTAAATCACTGTTGCTGTATAATTTAATTATTTTCTTTGCAAGATCCTTGCTGTCACGGTCTTTAAAAATCAAACCGCAATTTTCTTCGAGGATCAGTTTCTCCAGCGATTTGCAATTAGATGAAATAAGCGGTTTATTGAAATACATATATTGAAATAGCTTATTTGGACTTGAGTTATCCGTTTGCTCCGAGCGAACATGTGGGATCACACAGATTTGAGAACTTTCGATATAAGCCTGCATATACGATGACGGTTTAAATCCTTCAAATACTACTTTTTCGGATAAATTAAGCTGATTTGCTTTTTCACGCAACGATTCCAGTAATTTTCCATCACCCACTATCAGTATTAATAATTCGGGAATTATATCGCCAATTTCTGAAGCTGCTTCCAGCAGGTATTCAATACCGCGAACTGCATCAATTCCACCGATAAACGAAACCACAAACCTGTTTTTGAAACGCTCAAGTAGTTCGGGCAAAGGCTTTTGAGTAGCAACGAATGTCTTAAAATTTATAGTATTAGGTACAATCCTAATATTTTTTGATTCTCCAATCACCTTTGTCAACCTATCTTTCATCTCTTCGGCCACACATATAATATTATCAGCCTGCCCAAGCCATTTTTTCTCTTTTTCAAACCATACTTTTTTACTCAGGATAATACGACCCAAAAAAGTATTCATATAGGGTTGTTCTGCCAGCAGGTACGGATAGTTTTCGTGCATATCAGCGGTAATTATTATCAGCTGTTTATGCTTTAATTCTTCAATAAGGCAACAAAGTGGAAGATCGTGAATATGAACAGCTTCAAACGGTTGCGAATTAAATATTTTCAATACTTCATAGGTCCAGATCAAACGATACACCGGAAGTTGATTTAACAACCCAAGCATTTTTTTTGCCAGTTGCTTATTAATGTCGAAACGGTGAATATGAATTCCTTTATAGACTTCAGTATTTGACTTATTGCCAAAATTATAGCTTAGAATATGCACCTCGTGGCCTGCATCAATAAGACTTTGGGCTTCGTTTTCCACTCTTATATCAGGCGGAAATTCAGTATCGAGAAGCATAAGAATTCGCATAGGAAGGGATTAGAGCGTACATTCAATCATTAAGGTCGAGAAATAAGGAAATGGATATACAGAGTCTTTTTTCAAAATCAGCTTCTTTATTTTACGAATAGCCAGTTGGTAATTTGAAAGTGGTATCCTGTTACAATATCTGAGATTTGTTACTGTAAGACCAGATTGGTGAATGACTTTTGACAGCGTATAACTTGTAAACCAATACCTATGGTCAGTGTTAATGAATTCGGTGTTGTTTTCTAAATAGCTGAATGTTTCGTAATTAAGAACATTTGGAGCAGTGATAATCATTTTATCAATATTCCCTTTATACAGATCTTTTATCCTGTTCAGAAACAAAACCGGGTTATCTGTATGCTCCAGTATCTCACCTAGTATGATATAATCCCACTTTTTTGCAGTAATTTCTTTCAGTGGCTCTCTTAATATATCTGCATAAAATATGTCCTGGATTTTTAGTTGATCTTTCAGTTTTAAAATGCCGGCTTCATTAATATCTATCCCAATACAATGCTTTGCTGAATCCATTAGAATTTGATGAAGCCAGATTCCTTTTTTTCTTTTTTCTTCAATCATTTCAACATGATCAAGGCAGCCCAGGTGTATAATGTTTTTTCCTGCTGAAATTGTTTTAAGTATATCAGTTCGCGATGTTTCTGAATACTTTTTAGTATTGGTAAACTTTTCTCCATTCGAGAACTTAGTACCAACAATATATTCTCTGATTTGATTGTAAAGCTCCATTTTAACTAATTTGCTATATGTGTATGATCATTAAACTGCAATCCTTTTTGAGTATCAGACTTATTGCCGCGAATACTAATTTTTCAGGCATCTTTTCTGGCAACAGTTGAGAGTAAATCTTTAAGTTTATCAATTTGCGAATCAAGAGAGTAGTTAAGCAACATATGTTCCCGTGCTGCTCTTCCCATTTTTCCCGCCATTATAGGGTTTTCCAGAAGTTCTGTCATATATTCACCCATCAAGTCCCAATTTCCTTCTTCCACCAGAAACCCGGTAATGCCATGCTTAACGGCTTCCTTAATGCCTGTGTGATAAGTGCTTATTACGGGCAGGCCAGAAGCAGATGCTTCCAATATTGAATTAGGCGTACCCTCTGAATCTCCGTTACTTGCAATTCGCGAATGCTGCACATAGGCTCTGGCGGTTTTCATTTGTCGTGCTATTTCATCAGGCGTTTGCCAGTCAAGAATTTGAACTGCATGTTCAATTTTAAGTTCTGCAATAGTACTCTTCACTAAGTTGTATAGTTCTCCATTTCCTATCATTACAAGCTTGGCATCAGGCACTTTTTGTAAGGCTTTTTTGAATGCTTTTAATAATAAATCAGGAGCTTTTTTCTCAGTAAATCTACCAACAAATATAAACTTTCTTTCGTTTTGTTCAGGATGAGCCTCACTAAACAGATTTAAGTTTACGCCATAAGGTATGGTTTGAATTTTATCTTTGTCAGCTCCAAGGCTTACTAATTGAGTGGTCATGTCGTTCGAAACGGATATTATTGCTGAAATCCCTTTAAACATGGAGCTATATTGCTCTTTGTATTCCGATAAAACGCTATAAATACTTGCATCATAACCATGAAAATGAGCTACCAAAGGTGTGCCTGAATCAAGACATGCTTTGTAAACATTTGATGATTGAGGCCCGTAATTACACAATACAACATTATATTTTTCGGTTAATAGAAAATTACACAAAGTCTTTTCGTATATTCGTGCATAAAGGTTAGGCAAAATTCGTTTAATTCCCACCCTTAAAAGTTCATTCTTTAACGGAAAATGAAATATGCTTTTTCCATTAATGAGGTAGGGCCTAAAACCTGAATGAAGAATTGAAAATGGTTTAAGATTGCTAATCTGAGCCTTAATAAAAGTACTGTCTTGCTGTGGGGAAGTTGGCGTTATTATTAACAGTTTTTTATAATTCATAATGCAAGTATGCAGATTGGTCAGGGGGCTAAAATGATTGAATTTCGGAATTCAGATTGGCAAATAAATTATGTGTTACAAAACTTGAATTTTTTCCTCTATCGATTGCAAACTAACGAACTATGATGGTTGTGGAATATCCGTTTTTGATTTAAATAGGTAAAACTTTGAAATAAGTCTCCTGATTAAAATGAACGCCAGATTACCATATTCTGATTACTTTTCCCGTCTTGCAAAGATAGATATTTTTAATTTATCAATTCAAAAGCTTGGGTTAAACAAATAATTAATAGGTGGCGGATATTTAAAATAATCAACTTCCTGCCGGTTTGATTTTCGAAATAGGAATTCGAAATCCTATTTTCACTTTTAAGCAATTATGCTGAAATACGAAAGTTTAATTCGGCCCTTATTTTTGAAAATGGCTAATTAATATTTTGATGTGCTGGGAAATGAATTTATAAGTTTGAATTCTTTTTATTTTGTTTTTTTCTTGTTCTTTTGTCTTAACACAAAAGAACCAACTTAACGAAGTGGTCTCATGAGCTCCTTTAAAAAATAAGCAATGGGCGAATAAAAGGTCAAGGCTTACTATAAATTTCACACAGATGTACGACTCGGTAAGGCTCGTGATCCCAATAAATTGGGATGGGCCTGATAGATTTTCCCATAGCCTGACAGTACGTGAGGCTGGTGTTTTACTACGCACATGCCCGCGCGGTTTACCTTCGTCAACATCTGTTGTGAAATTTCTATTAGGCCGGTCCCTACACCCTGAAAATCACACTGAAAAGCCAAA
>JBBSDG010000208.1:0-7662 GCA_038249635.1 Bacteroidales bacterium
ATAAAGTTTTGAAACCTGGCCATCAGCAAGAGCAATTTTATAGATTTTAAGCTCATCGATGGTACCAGCGAAATAACCAAGGTTAGCAGATGTTGTCCACTCCATAAAATTGGCAGCAAGCTCTGCATCTGTTGCTACACCACCAATAATAAACGGTTGTGCAACTGGTGAAGATAGAGTTTGAATGAGAGGTCCTATGCCTTTGTTGGATTCGGTCCAGGTTTTGGTTAAGGTTCCGTTAACAAAGAACTTAAGCTCTTTTGTAGTTGCATTCACTGTAACAACAATATGATTCCACACGTTGATTTTAATGGAATTATCAGTTTCATTATCAGCATCAACAATTCCGCCATCTACTTTTTTATAAGTAAAGAAAGGCTTCCCTCCGTCCTGAGTCTGAAGTTTATAACCGGTCCAGTAATTTTGCGAAACGATATAATTGTCAGCACGCAGTACATCAGGTTTAACCCATACTGAAATAGATAAGTTAACTGGCAGGAAAGCAGTGGTGTAAGGAACCTCAAGGTGACCTCCGCCTGAATAATGAATGGCTTTTCCACCTTTCAAACCATCAACCCATGTGGGCATTGCAGCAGCAGCGCCCATAATGACGGCATTTCCCGTTTTAAAGGTTGCTACATGTTTAACCGTTGAAAAAGCGGTTGCTGTTGTTCCAGTACCTTCATCAAAATGCCAGCCTGCATTCAAGGATGCTGCTTCGTCAATAAATCCATAAATCTGCGATTCGAAGGTTTTCTTGGCCTCGGTTAAATTTGTAGTCAGGTTTGTAGTCTGAACTTCGGTAAGTAAAGTAGCGGCAGCAGTTTTGGTTGTCGCAATGGTGGATTTGAACGTTGTGATAGCTGCCTGCGGATAATTTGCAGTGGTTGCGGCATTAGCCATAGTTTCGCTTGCAGTAATTAATGCACTAAGGGTTGCATACGAAGCAGTGGCGGTGGCAGTAAAAGTAGCAGTGGCTGCACTTAATGCGCTTGCCTGTGCATCTACTTCTGCCTGTGTAAGTGAAGTTGAAGCGGAAGCAGTTTTGATTGTTGCAATAGATGCCTTATAGGCATCAATGGCAGCCTGAGGATACATTGCAGTGGTTGCTGTGTTAGCTTTTACATCAGCCGCAGCTATTGCAGCAGTCAGGGTTGTCTTATCCCCGGGAGGAGTTGAATCTTTTTTGCAGGATCCAAGGATCATGGCTGAGCTAACCATCAGCACAACCAGTAATGTTTGCAGTTTCATCAGATTTTTCATTGTTTTCATTTTTAGGGTTTAGTTGGAGATTAATTAAAAAGGATTGATTATTAGTTTTAAAGGACTGTTTGAAAATTCTCGTTTAGAGGTTTAATTATTGATAATAATGATTTATTCTGTGTGCCTTGGAGATTATGGGTTTATTCCCTGGTTTGCATCAGTTTCTTTTTGCGGTATAGGCTGATACCTGTTTTTTTCGTAGTTAAACTCAGTTCCCAGTGCCGTTTCAGCAACAGTTTTTCCCCATCGCATCAGGTCGAAATAGCGGTGAAACTCCTGGGAAAGCTCAACTCTCCGCTCTTTTTGGATGGCATCAGCTAATTGATTTTTATCCATTGCTGTGATATCAGCCAGAAGATCGGCAGGAGCAGTACCGGCAAAGCTGGCCCTTGCCCGCTGACGTACTTTATTCAGGTTAGCCCTGGCCGAATCGGCTTGGTTATTTTCGTTATAAGCTTCAGCTTTCATTAGTAAAAGATCGGCATAACGCATATAAATGTAGTTGAGGTCGCCATCACCTTTAAGTGCTGCAGAAACTTCACTGAGCGGTTGCTGATGTTTTTTAGTAAGGTATCCTGTCGGAGACCACGAAGCGTTGAAAACATCTCCGTTCAGCCAGGGTTGTCCATCGCGGCCAACCGAAGCATCAAGGCGCGGGTCAACTTCGCCGGTACCGCTTTTTTCAAAGGCATCAACCAGGCTTTGCGTTGGTGCATCAAAATAGTATCCTCCATCGGCTGCAGGCGCAAGCCATTGATTAAGCTGATTTCCTAAACCCGGATTCTGGTTTGCCAGTTGCTGAATCTCGAAAATGGATTCCACGCTGTTTTCGTGTGCCAGCTTAAAGTTATCGGCAAAATTTGGCAAAAGGCGGTAAACCCCAAGAGCATCAACCTGTTGGAAATAACCCAAAGCTGCCGACCATTTTTGCTGGTACAGACTAACTTTTCCAAGCATTGCGAGAGCAGCACCCTGAGTAACACGGCCTAGATCGGATTTTTCGTACTTAACCGGTAAAACAGCTACTGCTTCGGTAAGGTCTTTCTCAATCTGCTGATAAATAGCAGGGACTTCACTCAAGGGAACATGAATAGTTTCTGTACTGATTTGCGGAAGCAGTTTGAGGGGAACACTGCCAAAAATATTTACCAGGTTGAAATAGCTGTAGGCGCGTATAAATTTCGCTTCACCAACAATACGGTTCTTCGTTGCTTCATCCATCGGTATTGCAGGAATTTTTGCAATCACTGTATTAGCTCGCGCAATGGCTTCATAGGCAAACCTCCAGTAATTGATAATAATACCATTGGTGCTGTTAGCCGTGAACTGATCAATATTTATAATTTCAGCCTGATCGCCTTCATTCCCGCCTTTTACTGCATCGTCGGAGGCAACATCGCCAAACACCCATATGGCATTGTCGGAATTAGTAAAGGCTATGGCGTTATAGGTGCCGTTAATGGCCTGAATTGCCTGTTTATCATTCTGGTAATAGGTATCCGTTGAAAATTCTTTTTTCAGATCTTCGGTCAGAAACTTTGTACATGCCCCCGATATAACCAGGAAGATCCCCAGCGGCAGGACAAGAAAATACAACTGTTTTCTTCTGTTTATAATACCTGTGACATTTACCAGTTGGTGAATGAAAGCAGATAATATGTTTTTAAAATTTTTTTTCATAGCCCGAGGTGATTAAAATGTGATGTCGATTCCAAGCATTAATGTCATAGCCGAAGGATAGGTTCCCCAATCGATACCCGAAGCGCGGTCACCTTCTGATTTCGAATTATCGCTTACGGTCATTTCAGGGTCGAGGCCCGAATATTTGGTAAGTGTTAACAGGTTTGTTCCCGAAACATAAATCCTTGTTTTTGCCAGACCGATTACTTTAAGTGCCGTTGCCGGAATGCTGTAGCCAAACTGTAGGTTTTTCAGCCTCATGTAAGAGCCATCTTCCAGAAAACGGGAAGAAGGAGTGGCGTTATTCGATTTGGAACTCCACGATGCCCTTGGTTGTGTGTTGGATGTGCCTTCGCCGGTCCAGCGCTGGTCAAAATAACGCTGTGTAACAGTAAATCCGCGGTAAAAGCCTTCGATATCCTGATTTACCTGCGAATAGATTTTGTTTCCATAAGCGCCCTGAAAGAATACGCTCAAATCGAAAGATTTATAATTTGCGGATAAATTCATACCGGCTATCAGTTTCGGAATGGCGCTGCCCATGTAAATCCGATCCTCTTTATTTATAACTCCGTCAAGATTCTGATTCTTGTATTTTACATCGCCGGGATGAGGTACGCCACCAAATTCCTTTTGTGATGCAGATAACAAAACATCGGTTTCATTCTGGAATATACCTTCCATTTCGTATAGGTAGAATGAGCCTATAGGCTGACCCACTTCTGTGCGCGTGGCATCAATTCCCGACTCTATTCGTCCTCCGTAAAGCGGAGCATCAAGTTTTAGAACTTCGTTGTGTGTGAAAGCAATGTTGCCACCTATGGAATAGCCCCAATCTGTTTTGGTCTCGCGGTATAAGGCTTCGAATTCAAGTCCCCTGTTTAAAACAGATCCACTGTTTATCCAGGCAGCAGCGGCATAACCGGTGGAGGGAGGATTTGGTGATTCAACCAGCATATCTGAAGTTACTTTATAATAGTAATCGGCTGAAAAAGAAAGTGCTCCTTTGAAAAGTTCAACATCAAGACCGGCGTTGTACTGGTTACTGGTTTCCCATTTCAGATAGGTGTTTCCCATACTTGATTGCGCGTAACCGCTGTTGGATATTCCACCGAAAGCATAGTTGTTATATGGTGAGATCCTGTCACTGTAAGCATACAGTGGAATATCCTGATTGCCAATGGCACCATAGCCGGCACGGAGTTTAAGGTTTGTAAGCCAGGAAATATCCTTCAGGAAGCTTTCCTGTTTCATAACCCATCCTCCGGAAAGGGAATAGAAAGTTCCCCATTTGTTATCTCCGGTAAATTTTGAAGATCCATCTTGACGCAGCGTTCCCGAGAGGTAATACTTTCCTTTGAAATCATAATTTATCCTGCCAAAAAACGATGCCAATGTAGAAGCATATTCGGTTTGGTCACTTATTTTAATGCCAAGTCCGTTGCCAATATATATCAGTTCTTTCTGCTGTACAGGGAAATCCTGGTCGCTCGAATAAAGGCCTCTTCCATGATTTCTGATGGCTTCAAATCCTGCCATTGCAGAAAAGGTATGTGACTCGCCAAATTTTGTTTCATAATTCAGCACATTGTTCATAGTAAGGTTGGCAACTTGTTCGCTACCGATGCTCAGCCCGTTTTTTGCATTAATACGGTCCAATGTTCCCCAGGTTGGTGAAAACCGGCGGCTGAAAGTATTGCGGTAATCCAAACCTAGGTTTGTGGTGAATTTCAGTTTGTCATTTATTTTGGCAGTGAAATAAGCCTTCCCAAGATAACTGTCGTCTTTGCGGTTATTTTCGTTAAGTTCGGCCATGCCGATCGGGTTATATCCATCACCCAGGAAGGAATCAAATTTTTGAGCTCCAAAATATCCAAACGGGCGATCGACAAATGTTCCGTTATCAAACCGTACAGGAATAGCAGGATTACGGAAGAAAGCATACCTTACAACGCTGCCACCGTTGCCACCTGCACCGTCGCCAGAACTCCCGATAATATCAGTACGCGAAATTCCGACAAGCATACTCACTCCTACCGTAAGCCATTTACTGGCTTCAGTATTTACATCAAGCCTGGCTGTTCCGCGCGAATATCCTGATCCGGCAATTATACCCTTTTGGTTGAAATAGGAGGTGGAAAGCAAATAATTGGTGGTTTCATTCCCTCCGGAAATAGACAATTCGTGTGAATTGACTGGCGCGACCTGTAGCAATTCTTTTACATAATTCACATCAGAGAATCGTGCGGCATCTTCGGCTGATATAAGTTCACGATGTGGCACATCTCCTGTTATATATGCATTATCGTTAGTTGCAGCTTCATTGTAAATAGTAACATAGTCTTGTGTATTTATCATTTTTGTAAGTCTTATAGCTTTCTGAACGCCAGTTTGTCCGCTGTAAGTGATCCGGGTTTTACCTTTAACACCTTTTTTTGTTGTGATAAGCACAACCCCGTTATTGGCACGTGAACCATAAATAGCTGCCGATGATGCATCTTTGAGAACTGAAATGTTTTCGATATCCCCCGGTGCCAGGATTTTAAGCGCATCTGCTGTTGCCATTCCATCAACAATATAAAGCGGTTCGTTACCCGAATTAATGGAGCCGGCTCCACGAATACGAACCGAAACGCCTTCGCCGGGAGCGCCTGTGTTTTGTGTTACCTGAACTCCGGCTGCACGCCCCTGCAAAGCCTGGGCAACTCCGGCTACCGGTAACATGGTAAGTTCTTTACTGTTTACTTTGGTAACGGCACCCAGAACACTCCGTTTTTTAACACTTCCATATCCAATCACAACCAATTCGTCGAGCAAAACTGACGAAGACGAAAGTTTCACATCCAGCCTGGTGTTGACTCCGACCGTTATTTCAACCGGAGTGTAACCGATGTAGGAGAAAACAAGAACGGTCGCAGGTTTCACCTGATCAACTGCGAATTTAAAATTGCCGTCAATATCAGTGGTTGTTCCCTGGGTGGTGCCTTTAATAAGAACGGTAACACCGATAAGCGTTTCCCCGGTTTTGGCATCAGTCACGGTTCCGGTTACCGGCGCTTGCGCAATTACGCTGCCTGCCGTTATCAGGAACATTAAAAGAAAAATTAAATGTCGTTTCATTTTGTTGGTTTGGGTTATTGGTGCGAAACAGTGATGTGACTATCTGTATGAGATTATGTAATTATTTACTTTAAGCTTAGTGCCATCCATAGTGAGCTTTGTGCCTGCGGGTAATTCCACTACAAGTGCGGCTGCTCCGGCAGGTATTTTTACACTTATTTTACCGGTTTGTGCTTTCGCCAAATAGGTTCTCGATATGATATCGAAAAGATCAACAGCTTTGATAGAATTATAGGTTACAGTTTTGGATTCCTTAAAAGGATTGAAGTACAGGAATTCAGGATATTTGTTTTCGCCATAGAAATCAGTGATGTTGCAATCAAGCGCCAGTATTCCTTCAACATCAGTGGTATGGACAATGGCTCCGAAAACACCGGCAATGGAAGTACTGTAAAGGCTAAACATAGATTCCTTTGGCTGGCCGGCTACCCATTTCGGGCCATCACCTATTGAAACCGGTGAGATTCCTTTTAATGCAGGATTGTTGTAATCATCCATTTTTCGTATGCCTTCATATCCTATAATTCCATGGGTTATGTCTTTCATTTCAGGAAGCCATTGATGAGCATTGTCAACCTGGTCGGGATAAAAAAGGCGTGAGGCATTTACCACGTTCAGCATAAATTTTCCGATAGTTTTTGCATACTGCGGCTCATATTTTACCATAGGAACAAGTGGCCAGGCCATGGCAACCGAATTCATAAAGAAACCATATCCGCCACCATCGGTAATACTGCCCTGCAGGCCGTAAACATCATAATCGCCCCAACGCTCAGCAATCACGCCCCAGCCGTAGCGTCCGTCTTTTGCCTGGCAGCCATCAAAAGTCCAGTTCAGCAGTTTGGTTACATCGTAATTGGTTCCCTGCTCTGCATTGAGCCTGGCAGCGGTGTAAGCACCAAACGGCAGAAGTATTTCGTAAAAACGGCTTTCTTTCTGGCTTAGTAAAGCTTCGGTGGCACTTTTTGCTCCTTTCAGATAGCGTTGGTCACCGAATTTGTGATACGCCGAGTATAATACCCATGAATGTCCGCCTGCCGCATCCTGCTGTTGCGGCACGTTGTTCTGCATTCCTTTCATCCGGGCATAATCGAAATATGAATAATTATAATCTCCTTTCAGTGTGGAATCTGCCTTATAAAACTGATCGGCAACCGAGCGTTGAATCATTTCGGTATTATCCACATTCGGGAACAGGGCTGCAACACCGTAATACAACACATTGGGATATACATCGTACCACCAGTCGCGGCCGTAACCACCGCCAGCCATGGCTACCTCAGGATTGGTATTGTTCATCACAATGTTCCATTTGGTAGTCCTGTTAAAATAATTTTGCGACATCTTCACAAAATTGTAACCATGCTGATTTGTTTTATCAATACCAAGCAAACCTGCGCTTATCAAAGCATTGTAAGAACAAAGTGCTTCGTGAAATTCACCTTTGTTATGTTTCGGTCCCTGGCGTACATCACCCATAACGGTATAAAGGCCATAAGTTACCTGGTCGAAGTTCCGCCTTGAGCTGTCGAGCCAGATTAAAGAACCATTTGCTGTAGTATTATTGAAATTAAAAACCAGGCTGTCGAATTGAAGTGC
>JBBSDG010000209.1:0-7651 GCA_038249635.1 Bacteroidales bacterium
AGCATTTCTTTGCCTGATCAGATCTTTTATTTCGTGGCTTCGTTTTTCGGTGAGCGAGTAACGAAGTACAAAGAAAATCGAAAAAATGCTTAATAAAAGTGGCAAACCGATTTCGACCACACGCATCATTAAGAGTGTATAAGGAGTCTGCTGAGTGAGAAGAAAAATGTTACTTTCCAGATTGCCCAGTTCCTTATCAAGGGAAGCCGAAGAGGCTGTTGTGGAAATTTTTGCAAGGCGTTCATCCACATCATCAATGTTTTTGATCAGCTTATTGTAATGTTCTTTACTGTTTTTGGTTTCATTCGATTTACCCTGAAGGTGCGACATCAGTACAAATGAATTCATCCGTGCTTTTACCAGGTTGGTTTGAATTACAAGCGGTATTGCCAGTTTCACGACAGAATCAATTACAGATGCCGGAGACTGCGCGTTTAATCCGCCCAATTGCAACTGAACCTGTTCCAGGCTGGCCACGGTTGATTTTGTGGTTGTCAAAGCATTCAGCAACAGGTCTTTTCGCTGGTTCTGATACCCAACAACATTCTTATTAACATCCTCCTGCTTTTTCTCCGATTCTTTTTCCAGGACAATTACATATTCCTTTGATTCTTTGAGTGCTTCGGTGCACTTCGTTTTGGAATTTGTAATCCATTCTGCATTAGCTGTAGCTAACCCGTTGTAACCTTCCCAGAATTGAACTTTACTCCTGATTTCGCGGATACTGCCTTGAAGACTATCAACTTTAGTTACCTGGGTTTGGTCGAACATGGTAAAAACAATGAGTGCTCCGGCAACAAAGCTGGCGAGGGCGGTTCCCATTTTGATAAACCACCAGAAAACCGAGTAATAGCTTCCTTCGGAACGGTTACCTGTTTTTAACTCGTCTTCATCACAGATGTCGCCAACCATGGAGGATCCAAGGGTAAAGAAAAAAAGCATACCGGCCGAAAGCAGAACAGTCGGAATGATGATAAGATATGGATGATTCGGGTTGTAGCACACGATTTTGGAAAGTTGAGCCACACACATGAGTAATATTGCAATAGTGAGTGTACTCCTTTTACCCAGTTTCGGACTAATCCAGTTGAGCGGGAACACTGCAAGCAGCCCGGTAACAGCCCATACTGTACCGTTAATTCCCAGCAGATATGCGCCAGCTACTTTATCGCCACCGAAAACATAAAAAATAGGAATATAGGAACCCAGCAGTTGCACAAAATTAAAGCCCATGGCTAAGGTGAAGATAGTCAACGTAAGCATGATGAAATTCCTGTTGTTGGCGGTGCGTTTCATATCCGTCCAGAAAGGAGTTTTTTTCTGTTGTTCCACTTTTTTAAATCCGGGTTCACGCAATTTGAAGAACCACCAGAATGAAAGCGGTATCAGAATTGCTGCGATAAGTAAGGAAACATAGCGCATTCCATCGGCTTCATTTCCTCCCGGACCTTTGAAAATTTCCATGCTGGCAAGGGCGAAAAGCCAGGGAGTACTCATGGCAAAAAGATTACCGACGAAACTTTTGGCACTGAATAGACGCGTGCGTTCGTGGTAATCGGTAGTCATCTCCATTCCCAGGGCACCGTGGGGAATCTCAAAAATATTGACGGCGGTGAAGAACAACAGCAATGAAAAAAGAATGTACGAAAGCTGGAACCACTGGAAGCCGGCTTCGGTTGGGAACCATGTGCGAACCAGGTCACCCTTTGGAATCCACCAGATAACTACAAAGAAAACGGCAACCGCTATTCCACCAAGCAACAGATACGGACGCCGCCGACCCCAGCGGGTTCTGGTATTATCCGAGAGGTGTCCGATAACAGGATCGGAAAGCGCATCCCATAAGCGTGGAATAATCATAATTGCGCCCAGCCAGAAGGCACTTAATCCCAGGCTTATGTTACCCATCAGCCCTACCAGTATCCCGGCTACGTTGAAAAGGGCAATAGGAATAATTCCGCCTGCTCCATAAGCCGCCAATTGGGTAAATGGAATCCGGTCTTCCGGTTTCGTTTTGTGATCCGTACTGATTGCTTCGTCGTTCATGGAGTTCAGGTTGGGTTTAAATATTCATATCTTTTTTAATTAGACCCTTCAAGGGTTTGAAATTTGTAAAAAATCACAACCTCTATAGGAAATGATTTAACTGATATTTCCTTTTCATTAAAGGATTTTATTTCATTTCCGTTGTCCGGAGGTTTTACCTCGCCGAAGTCAAAACCCTTCAAGGGTTTTAAACCCTTGAAGGGTTTGAAATTAGTAAAAAATCACAACCTCTGCAGGAAATGATTTAACTGATATTTCCTTTTCATTAAAATCTTTGGTATCCGCACCGTTAACGGTTACTTTTACAGGAAGCTTTGACCCGTTAAAGTTCTTTATTTTTATTCCGTTGGCCGGAAGTTTTATGTTGCCGGAAATTGAAAATGCGTATTTGTCATTGTCTTTTTTGATGGAATATGAAATCTCACCATAATAAGTCGGCAGATTTTCAATTGACATTCCATTTGGCGAGTCAATCCAATCCTGGTAAAGGGCAGAAGCTAAAACCAGCGATTGATCATACTCATTTTCATACACAAACATCGAGCGGATAGAATTAATAAAATCGCTTCCAACCCAGGTGTGGGGCATATCGCCGATATAAGCGGGGTAACGGTAATCTTTCCATACCACTTCAGCCCAGTGGTTCCATCCGTGTGGACGCTGATCGTGCAGGAAAAAATCAATTAATTCGTGAGCGCGCCCGGGTTGATCAAGGATTATAAATGAACCAATCAAGCGATTTTCGTAAGGAGTGTAGTTTATCCAATCCAATTTCCCGTCGCGACGGTTTTTGAAAAATTCGTAATATTTATCAAAGGTGTTGTAAACCTGTGGTTTAGGTAAATTATTTAGTTCGTTACAAGGGGTTAAAGCAACAGTGGTTGAGGTTGCATCAAAATCACCAAGTTCAACGCAGCCTGGCAGGTAATCGATTTTACGCGTTTTCATTGCCAGTTGAAGCGAGTTGTAAAGGTTATCCTTAAAAGTATCGCGGACTTTTTTTATACGTTCGTACGATTCAGTTTCGCCGAGTATTTTCTGAATTTCCACCGCATCTTTTAAGCCTTTCATAATAAAGAAATTATCCCAATACGAGTGCATTGGTTTGGCTGAATAACCTTCGTGGCTTATCGATTCAGGAACAAGGCCATAGTATGCACGAACACTGTCGTTCCCGTTTTTGTAATGATCAGTTGATCTTTCGGCTACAAGCGATTCGATATATTCAACGGCTTTCAGGACATTTTCATTTTTTGACCGTAGAAAAGTTGTATCGTGTGTAAAGTTAAAATATTCGCGGATCAGGTAGATCATTTGACCGTGGCTGTCGTTTTCAGGAACCGGGTCAGGACCACGGGAATCCACCACGCATGGGACTTTGCCGTTTTCGTACTGAAAGTCGCAGTACCAGTTTATAAAATCTTTGACTTCGGGTACGATTCCTGATTTGAGAAGTGCGGAAGATGTGAGCGCACCATCGCGTATCCAGCTGCGCTCGTACGAACGTGAACCAGGCTGAATACCTGCCTTGTCCCTGTTAATCAGGATGTAGGAAAGATTTGATTTATAGGTATTTACAATTATATCGGCTGATTCAGGAAGGTTAAACCTGATGTGTCCGACTTCATTTTTCCAGAAATCATTCACTTTTTCGGGATCATCAAACTTGAATCCATTAGCGAGTTTATCTTCAATAGATTTTTTTCCATAGAAAGGAACAGCAAGTTGGAAAGCAATTTCTTCGCTGGCGTTGAGGTGAATATTGTATTTCAGAACGCCATTTGCCAAACCGTTTTTATCAACTGCTGATGTTTGCAACGGAACAACTCCGTTGCGGACAAGATCAACCAGGTTGCCATTATCAAAGGCAGCCGCACCAAAAGCATCATATTGCCGTTGCGAGAGTATGATTTTTTCATCCGCCATTATTAATTTTCCTTCTTCACGAATGGAATTAATTTTTCCAGCACCGCCGGTCAGATTAAGGAACTGGTAATACGGATTTACCTGAAATGGACGAACCAACAAAAAGAGTTCAAAATCTATTGGTTTGTTTGATAGATTCTTAAAGGAATAACTGATGGTGAGTATCGAATTCTTATTTGCTTCGCCGCTTGCCGTTATTCCGGTTACAAATTTCAGATCATTGCATTGCCAGGTAACAGAGGGCACAAAACTGAATTTCCTTTTATCCGCGGAACCGCCCATAGACTGCACTGCTTTAACATTGCTCCAGTTGTAAAGTGAATCACCCATGCTTATCATTGGCTCTATCGAAAACAGGGCTTTATCCACTTCCACCATTCCATCTTCATTGATCAGCGCTTCCTTTACATCATTATTTACACCGGTTATTGTCCAATAAGAAGCTTGTTCGGAAAAGTACCTGGGGAAATTCCCAACAGGCGAATTTTTAGCTGTATAAATCAAAAAATCATTGGGGGTCATCGAATTTTTAATATCCAGGAATCTTATTTCATTGATACCAAAACCTTTTTCGGAATTGCTTTTTATAAGATTTATCTTCAGAAACCTGGCTTCTGCTTCGGGCAGCCTGATAAAACTGACATCATTTTGGTTGGAAGAAACGGAATATGCTTTTTCCCATTTCTTTGCGTCATCCGAAATCAGAACATCAAAACTTCTGGCGTAATTACCTTTCAGCCAGTTGATATGCAAACCGCCAAATTCCCTACGGGTTTTAAAATCAACAGTAATGTTCTGATTTTTTAACTCCTTGGTTTGCCAGTAACTACTGTTCGAATTATCTACAATAAAATTTGGTAAATGATTTTTCGCTGACGATAAAGCTGAAACTGTTGGAATAGGATAGGTGTGAGTTTCGGGAGGAAGTTTTTCAAATTTAAAGTCATCGAGCCAGATGGTGCCTTTGCCGCCCACAAAGGATGCAATGGTAAATTCAATTCTGTCAACTCTTTTTAAATTGTGATCCTCTGTTGGCCCCCAGGCATAACTGATATGCCGTTTTTTAATTCTGATTTTTTTCCATTCTGTCGGAAAATCGTAGTTGCGGTTACTAATCCACCATACATTGTTGCCCGTGCTGTCGATAAATTTAATTTCGAGGTTGTTTGCAGGCGATTCTGCTTTCAGAAAAAACGTAAATTCATAATTGTCAGGTAGGTCAATCGGAAAAAGTTTCTGAATCCCACCGTAACCCGTGCCTTTAGTGAAGTCATAATCGAACCTGATTGCATTGCCGGTTAAGCCTTTTTCAATGGATAAATTAAGGTCAACGCCATCGGATTTAATAAAATTCCAGTCCTTTTTGGTTTCAAATCCATCAAGGGTTTTAATTTGGGCATAACTCGTTGTGGTGATAAAAACCAGCAAGATTAATATTATACCTAATTTCAATAAGAGGTTTCTCATACCGGCAATATTTTTATTCTAATTAGTGTCACTAAGAAAACTCATCATTTTATATAAATATGCTCATTTTCTTTAATTTAGATACGGTTCGCCAAACTCAATCTTCTGTGCGCGAGGTCTTTCCCCTACGGGGACTATGGGGTGCGCGTGGGAAAAACTCATTTTAAACTAGTTTGCTTATACGCACTAATTCAGATAATTAAAACCGAGTTTGTTCAGCCCTTTCTGGATTACAGGATCTTTCATCACATAATTCCATACCAGCCCTGTCCTGAAATTTTCGATCATAATAAGCATCGGCCCCTGGTCAATACCAATGTAATCAGCATTAAACCATTTGGCAGTCGGGTTAAATGAATCAAAATAGCCATATTTACCCCATAGTTTATTGCCGTACCTTTCATTGATCGACCTGATGGTAGGTAAAACTATCTCCGGCGCGAAAGGCAATGACGAAATTGATCCATAAGGTGCAATAGTGCCATCTTCAGCGATAGTATTATCCGGGCCACTGGTGCCTCTGCCGGCATAACCTTCAAATTTATAGTTACCGAAATTATACTGAGCGCCAGGCCCATCGCTTGCAGTAACGCCCCAGCAAAGCGAATCATAACCAACCCACCCTTTAGGATTTTCTATTGCGTATTGTCGCTGAACATGGGTTGCAAGCCTTGAGTTTTCGAAATAATCAATTCCCTTTTTCTTCATATATTTATCGCCCAGCCCTCGAAAATCGATAAATGCCTGCGAAAACTGATGCCCGAACAAAGGCGGGAAAGCTACGTGTGAAAGGCCTTTATAGGGTGTTTTCCACTCATACGTTGACAGCCATGAATCATAACTGACATTCACATTTTCCATGCCGGTTCCGGCTGCAAGGATGTAAAGAAAAAGTCCTTCGTTGTAGCCACTCCATCCGTGGTTGAGCAATCCTTGTTCCGGGGACCAGGCCATGGATATTGCATTGGGATGTTTGGCTGTTGCCGACATTTGCATGAATTTCCAGTCCATTCGTTCAAGTAATATTGCTGCAAGTGAACGAATCTGTTCCTCTGTTTCATCGTTCAGGTTGTAATAGTTACGGGCAAATATGATTCCCATCATCAATAATCCTGTATCTATTGACGAAAGCTCGCATTTCCATTCGCGTGTGCCGGAATTCATACGCAGGAAATGGTAATAAAATCCTTTGTATCCTGTGGCATTTGTATCCGTGCTTTGAACTGAATTGGCAAAGAATTTCAGGGTATTCAAGGTAATTTCTGCTGCCTGTTTACGTGTAATCCATTTTCTTTCGACACCAATAGCAAAGCAGGGAATTCCGAAACCGGTTGCTGCAATGCTGGCAGGAGCCCATGATGAAGCACGGTCCTTTACAATTCCTTTATCAGGACTGTGCTCATTTAAAAAGTATAGAAAAGTCTTATGCTGTATTGAATCGAGCATCGCAACTTCGTCTGATGTTAATGGATAATTGATTGGCCCTTTCGCTTTGAATACAACCTGCCTGGTTTGAGCTGAGCAACTTGTGGTAACCAATACAATAAGTAACAATGCCACGCTGATTCTGTATGGATTTTTCATTTGCTTTTGATTAGTTTATCGGAATTAACAATTTTATTTCTGTAAAGAATGCAGTAAAGCAACAATCGGGATTATGCCATTTTAGGTCAGATTATTTGCATATCTGCTTTTCTTTTCGCGATAATCAGATAATCCTTCTCTGTATTAATTTAAACAGATGCCTGGTTTGAGTTGGCATTTAAATGGGGATTGACCAATTTATAATTTCTTCGTTTTTGGTTTTTTGAATGCAAATAAAGCGATTACTTGTCAGATTCCTACTTTTTGGGGTATCATCACGATTACTACATGGAGGTGAAGAGCTAAAAGGGCTAACTCTACAACGATACATCACAAGCGGTTTTGTATAAGCTAAATATTTAAAATACAATTATTTAAGGTTGGCCTGAATATGAAATTCCGGTTTATAGATTATTTCCGGGATGAGGTAGTCCCGGTTAAAAGTCGTGTTCGATATAGTGTACAAACGAAAGAAATATCCTACTTGTGACTAAAACTGCATAATAAATTCCACCAGGTTGTGATCCGCAACAAGTGCAAGCCGTTTCCGAAGCCTGTACCTCCGGATTTCGACACCCCGGATTGAGATATTGAGCAGAGGTGCTATTTCTTTCGAGGAGAGATTTAA
>JBBSDG010000210.1:0-7642 GCA_038249635.1 Bacteroidales bacterium
TAAAGCAAAACAATATTGTTACGGATAGCGAATTTTACCAAATCCACCGTGGTTTTCAACTCAAGCCTGGCCATAATATGGTTTTTGTGCGATTCAACTGTTCGTATGCTGATAAACAGCTTATCAGCAATCTCCTGGTTGGTCATCCCTTCGGCAAAAAGCCTGAGGACTTCTATTTCGCGTTTCGACAAAAGTCCTTCATTGTTATCATCCTCAGGCAGATTAGTCCTTACCTTTTTTATATAGCTTTTCAGGATTACATTCGAGATGCTTTCGGCAAAAAACTCCTCGCCTCTTTGGATAGCGTAAATGGCTTCAATCAATTCTTTGCGCGAAGTATTTTTAGGCAGATATCCACGCGCACCCGAATTTATTGCATTGAAAATAAACTCCTCCGAGGTGTGCATTGAAAGGATAAGGATGCGGATTCCCGGAAAATCGTTGTGAAGCTTTTTTGTTATTTCAATGCCCGACATACCCGGCAAAGCGATATCAAGAACTGCAATGTCAGGTTGCGATTGCCTGATTAAATCGAACATCTCTTTTGCATCTGATGCTTCACCTATGATTTCGAAACCCGGTTCTCCCGATAATAAATTTGCTATTCCTGTGCGCACTAACAGGTGGTCATCCACCAAAATCAGTCTGATCTTTTCCATTACTGGTATTATAAGGTATTGAAACTTTTATGGTGGTCCCGCTACCAGGTTTACTGTTAATTATAAATTCTCCCTGCAATAAATTCGTCCGCTCGCGCATGTTTTGCAAGCCATTACGTTGTGCGAAACAAACCGGGTCAAATATAAAGCCTTTTCCGTTGTCAGATACTTCGAGTGTAACTATATTATTAACGCGGCTCAGTTTTATGATAACCTGCGTTGCTCTGGCATGTTTTGTAATATTATGCAGTGCCTCCTGGGCAATGCGGTAAATGTAAACCTGCGATTTTTTCGACATACGGTCGAGCGAGCCTTCATTTTCGAGAACCGCGTTGAAACCTGCCAGGGATCCCAGTTCCGAACACAACGACCTGAGTGTCGAAACTATCCCGAATTCATCAAGCGCTGCCGGCATAAGCGCATTGCAAACCCGACGCACATCCTCAATAGTTAGGTCAATCATATTTTTGGCGGAGTCAATTCCTGCGCGCATCATTGAGTAGTTCTGTGTTTCTGTATTTTCGAGTTGCAGTTTTACGGCTATAAGCGATTGACCAATGCCATCGTGTAATTCGCGCGACAATCGGTTACGCTCCTGATCCTGTCCGTCAATTACCGAACGCAATCTGCGCAGTTTTTCATTTTGCAACTCTTCTTCCTGTTTCCTTATTTTATGCACTATGCTTCTGAGTATTATACTTAGCTGGGCAAAAACACCATGTCCTTTTATATCTATTTCCGTCGATGAGCTTTTCTCAATATTTATAACATTTTTATGAAGGTGATGCAAAAGCCTGGCAGTGCGAAAGCTCAGAAATAACCAACCTCCCATACCAATTAATAGCAATATGCTGTTCGGCCCCATACCGCTTTTCCAAACAAATATACTCCACAGTAAAATGGAAATTATAACTGGTGGTAGAACAAAATTGAGATAAAGCTGTTTTAAGAAGCGACTTTTCATTTTAGCATTTTGGCTTAGGCGTCAAAATTAGTCAGAAAATAAATAGCCGCAAATAAACACTTAACATTGATTTTAGTTAGATTTGCATATTGAACAAAAAGTAACAAAAGCAGGATATGGCTCAGATTGGAATTTTTTTTGGTGGTAAGGATAACGGAAGCACTGCAAAAGTAGCCCGTAAAATACAGGAACATTTTAGCACTGATGTTGCTACCGTTCACAATGTGAGCAAAGCCACCAGGCCTGATGTGGAAAAATATGACTTCCTGGTGCTGGGTACTGCAGCATGGGGAATTGGCGAAATGCATTCGGACTGGGAGCGGTTTATTGATACGTTGGTCGAATCGGATCTGGGTAATAAAAAAGTGGCTTTGTTTGGCCTTGGCGACCAGAAAATTTATCCCGAAAGCTTTGTTGATGGTATGGGAACCATTTTCTGCCGCTTGCCACATAAGGAAAATGTAGTAGGATATACATCCGTTCGTGGGTATAATTTCTACTATTCAACTGCCGAAAAGGATGGAAAATTTGTAGGCCTTGCCATTGATGACGACACCCAACCTGAATTTACTGATAAGCGCATTGGGGATTGGGTTAAACAAATAAAGCAGGAAGCTAAACTTTAGGCTTTAATCGCAGTAAAATTTCTTTCTTTCCTGTGGGATTCCTCTGAATTTTTTTCGCTTCACAATGAGTTTTCAATAAAGAGAACCGGAATTACCGGTTTCATTCTATGTTTATACAAATATAGGATTTGGATTATAATTTTTTCTCAGTGAGTAAGCAGTTCAATTGTTGATTTTGCTTAGATATACAGGCAACTATAAAATTTAAATATATTGGTAATCAAACGAATACAAAAGCCTCTCTGGAATTATTTTATCAATTTACATAAATCCATTTCGACTGAGATTATAATTCGTTCTTTAATCTGTTTTTAGGGGACTAAAAATTTTAAATCAATAAAGCATAATGTTTAAACCCGCAAATAAAATGATATATGTCATTAATTGCATTATTTTGAATTTTTAATAAAAATAAAGTTGTGAAAATGCTTTTATGTTACAAAAAATATACAACTTTGCACCGTAATTCAGAAGCAGTTTATGTATCACTCACGTAAAATTACATCATTACTCCGCAAAACTCTCCTTATAGGATGGGCTTTGGCTGTAATATGGGTTTACATGGGCAACCTGGTTAACTTTCATCAGAACCGCATCTGGGGTAAACAACTTATGCCGGTTGAATGCTCTTCGACCCGTGTAAAGGAAAAAGACGCTGCTTCGTTTGTTAAAAACGACAGGAATTCAAAAAATCTGGATTCCGGATCACAATTCGATTTTGCAACTCCGGAACAATATGTTTCTGAGACTTTTTATATTAAAATAGTTTCTCCTTATCACAATTTATCCGATTTCCCGGTTCTCCACCAGAAAATTCAGGCCTTTTCATTCAGAGGCCCCCCTTCAGCTTAATTTCTTAAATCATTTATTGTAAAGCACAAAATCCATTTTTTGTGTATTTAATAAATGTTCTGCATTTCTGCCTGGTATATTTACCTTCAGAAATTAGCTGATTCATCATCTCAAAGAGAAATCCAATAAATCTAATCTTAATAGTAATGAGTAAAAAATTCTACACTTTTGTTGCCATAGTGGCGACCACTTTTGCAGGCATAGCGCCTGCTATGGCTCAGCAATCAGGAGCTGTTAATGATACTGTAATATTAGGGCCTGGACCTGGTTATAGTTCAGAAGTTTATTACAATCTCGCAACCGGAGCTAAGGCCGCAGTGGTTCGCGACAAATGGGATATCGCATTCCGTACAAGTATCATGAGTGCTTCCATTATTACCAATGATGGCTCAGGAGTCGTTCTATACACCTCTAAAACGAAAGCTTCAGGATGGGCTGCATGGTCGGCAGCGGATACTTCAGGATTCAACACATGGAAGCCACTTTATAATTCATTGAAAGACTGGGAAATGGGTGCCTTTAATACCTATAGCAAAGGGCTGTTCGATTATGGTTGGGGTACATATAATTTAGATACTCACTACCTAGCCGGCGACTCAATTTATGTCCTGAAGCTTCGTAGCGGTGAATTAATAAAATTATTGATTGTAAAAAAAGCATCAACTCTCAATACATATACCATTCGCTATGCAGGGCTTGATAACTCTAATGAGCATTTGGCTGTTGAGGTTAATTGTAATCCCTATACATCCAAAAACTTCGTTGGCTATTCTTTTACTGAAAATGCAATTGTCGATTTCGAACCGGCGATTGCTTCATCATGGGATCTGTTGTTCACAAAGTATAAAGGACTTTCAGGCACTACCCCATACACTTTTACCGGGGTACTGAGCAATTATAACACTGGGGTTGCCAGGTATTCGCCTGTAAGCCTCGATTTTGTTGCATATGATGCCGCTTTAATAGATTCATCGCGTTCAAAAATTGGTGCTGACTGGAAAAAAGTAAAATCTGATTTTTCTGCGTATGATATCACTCCTTCCACAGTTTATTTTATTAAGGATAAGCTTGGTAATATTCACAAACTCATTTTTAAGGAGTTTGATATGCCAACAGGCCGTGTTGTGTTCGAAAAGCAAATGCTTTTTACAACCGGAGTTGATGAAAAAGTGAAATCCGGTTTCAATGCTGCTGTTTATCCTAACCCGGTAAGCGATGTAATGAATGTGGTGGTGAATCCCGGAAAGTCGAAATCTGTTTTGATAACGCTACTTGATTTGTCAGGCCGTTCAGTTGTGACTAGGAGGTACGATTTGCAGTCAGATGATCTTTCAACCTTACAAATACCTGTTCACGAACTTAAGTCAGGGATGTATATGGTGAAAATTCAGAGTGGCTCTAATGTTATCTCGCGTAAAGTTGTAGTAAATAATTAATGTTGTGGGTTTTGTTTATCAGATTATGTAGGGTTTGACGATAATACTGCCGGCCGGTGCGAATTGCTTCGGCTGGCAGATTACCCACCTAAATATCAAATCTGAAAATTCCTGACCGCACATTTAAAGATATGTAAATGCTTAAGTTGAATGTTTTGTTTAATAGATTAGTAGGGCTAATGGTGATACTTCCGGCCAATAGAAATAGCGGCCGGAAGTTAACCGCATTAATTTTTCAGACAACATAAGTGTTTACAAATGCAAACAAATAGAATGAAAGTAATGCTGAGAAGTTTGTTTATCAGATTAACAGGGGTGATGGTAATGCTGCTGGCCGCAGGTGAAATCTACGGTCAGCAGGCTGCCGTCACAATTATTGACGCTAAAACCAAAGACCCGGTACCTTATGCTACAGTATGCTTCGGGGATTTTAAATCAAAAAACAATAAATGCCTTGTAACTGATATGACGGGCAAAGTGCCTAACGAGGTAAAAGAAGCCAGCAAAGTAACTGTTACCTTCGTAGGTTACAATACCCTGGTGGATACTATACTAAAAGGAGTGTCGAAAACACTGATGCTGGTTCCTGCCGTTTTCGAGATGGATGAAGTTGTAATTACAGCGCAATATGCTCCCGAAAAAGCTGATAAGTCAATTTATAAAATTAATGTTATCAATAGTCGCCAGATTGAGCAAAAAGCTGCCACTAATCTGACTGACCTTTTGAGCAGCGAAAGCAATATGCGCGTTTCCCAGGGCGGAGTTTTAGGCACAAGCCTGAGCCTTCAGGGTTTGTCGGGAGAGAATGTTAAATTTCTGCTCGACGGAGTTCCGATTGTAGGTCGTTTGAACGGAAACATCGACCTGAACCAGTTGAATCTGTATAATGTGGATCATATCGAAATTATCGAAGGTCCGATGTCAGTAATTTATGGCAGCAATGCCATTGCAGGGGTTGTAAATATAATCTCCAAAGAAAATAAGAATTCTTCGTTAACCGCTTATGCCAATGCATACCTCGAATCTGTTGGGGTTTACAATTTTAGTGCCGGAAGTTCGGTACACAGGAAAAAGAATAATTTCTCTCTCGATCTGGCTCGTAATTTCTTTGATGGCTATACAGCAAACGATTCAGTGCGTTCGATGCAATGGAAGCCAAAACTGCAATATAATGCTGATGCCTATTATCTATATTCAGGGAGCAAAACAAGGGCAAAGATATCCTTCCAGTATTTCGACGAGATGATTCAGGATAAAGGCGACTTGCAGAAACCATACAATGAAACTGCCATCGACAATTACTTTCACACTATCAGGCAGACCTCAAAGATAGAAACTTCATACACTATTTCCGAAAAGCGTCAGTTCAGCATGGTAGGAGCATACTCAACCTATGTGCGCTATCGCGAAGTGTATCAGAATGATCTGACTATACTCGAAAAACAACCGGCCGGAGGCGATACTACCTCTGTTGCTAGTTATTTGCTCAGGGCGTGGTACAACCGCAATTACCCTGAACAGAAGTTAAACTACCAGGTTGGCTTTGATAATAACCTCGAAATAAATAATGGACAGCGGATTGAAGGAGGAACTCAGCAGATTGGTGATTATGCCGCTTTTGTAAGCATAAAGTACAATCCAATCGAAAAAATATCTTTGCAACCCGGAGCCAGGTTCACCTATAATACCAAGTACAGCGCACCGGTTGTTTATTCGGTGAATGTTAAATATGGTGCAACACCCAATACTTCGGTACGGGCTACTTACGCACGTGGATTCAGGGCGCCATCCATTAAGGAACTTTACCTCGATTTTGTAGATATAAACCATAATCTGCATGGTAATCCTGACCTGGAGGCTGAAAACTCACACAATGTGAACCTGAATTTCAGCTACAACCGCGAAACTTCAAAAGCATATCTGAATACCGAATTAGGGCTATTTTACAACTATGTTTATAATATGATCTGGCTTTTCCAGGAAGGCAATGACATTACAACTTATACTTATGGCAATATTTCGAAGTTTATTTCGAGGGGTGTGCAGGCAAATGCTACGATAAATTTTTACCCGAAACTCTCTTTAAAGGGTGGAGTTTCGCATGTAGGACGTAAATTCCCGGATAATACTGCTGCTCAAACCGACAACTCATTTCATTACAGTACTGATTTCAATGCAATGGCTACCTATAACTTTGTGAAATTCAATGCATCGTTAACAGCCAATTATAAATATACCGGAAGGTTCCCTCAATTAACGCCCGATGGCACATTTAATAATGATTATATCGAAGGTTATTCCAACCTCGATATCAGCATTATGAAAGCTTTCATGAAAAATATGTTTTCAGTGTCAGTAGGAGGGAAGAACCTGCTGAATGTTAAAGATGTGCAGGCAGGGATGGTTTCCAGCGGTGCACATAGCGGCGGAAGCGACGGAGCTTCGCGTGTTGCATGGGGCCGAACTGCTTTTATTAAGCTCACCTATAATTTTAAGAAATTCTGATGTTGCGACTACTCATCAATATATTTACTGTCTCATTGGCAGTGCTCGTTACCTCCTGTTTTAAAGAGGACGAAATGGTTATGCCCCATATGCCCGGCAATTATATTACTGACACAATTACGCTTGGCGAAACATATACAAACCAGGTTTATTATAACCTTCATGATAGCAATACAGTAAGTTCTGCACTGCGAACCGCATGGGACCTCGGTTTTGAAAGCACACCGTCAGGATGGCGTGTTACTTTGAACAGCAGTGGCTATATGAAATCTGTGTTTTTGGAAGGGCATGTTTTTGGTACGCCTGCTGATGCAGAAGGTGCGACATGGATTTTTAACCCTTCTGATGGCAGTGCTGATTCATTAGTTATTGGTAAATGGTTTACCGTAAATGGTAACGATACCGTGGGCACGAATCGTTTATTGCTCATCGATCGCGGATTGGATGAAAATGGCGAATCACTCGGCATCAATCAGTTGGTTATTGATAGTCTGGTTAAGGGGACATACTATTTCCGTATCGCTGAGCAGGATGGAACAAAACCGAGATCATACTCAATTGCAAAGCGCGGTAATGTAAATCATGTACTGTTTTCGATAA
>JBBSDG010000211.1:0-7641 GCA_038249635.1 Bacteroidales bacterium
TCAGGGCCGCTTTCTTTTACGGCAACCGTAATTTCTTTGTTGATTTTGGAGAATATTTTCGACCTTTTGGCATCCAATGCTCCCTTTTTGCGTTTAATGGTTGACCATTTATTATGTCCCGACATAGGAAAATGTGTTAATAATTGTTTGTATGAAATGGATTAAAATGCCGGAATGCTTAATGTTAACAAGTTCCGGAATGGTTTCTTGTTGCGATTGAAGGAGGTTTAAGCCGTACTGATTTTATCTGGTGTTTTCCCAATTTCTGTGTTTGATAAACTGAACTTTTCCAAACGGATTAGTCTGTAATGGGGGCAAAGTTAATGCTTTGATCGTAAAAAAAAAACTGCCCCCGGATAGAGAGCAGTCAGTCAACTAACCAACATCAACTTTGAGTAATGAGTATTGAAAAAACCTGTTTTACATTGTGTTCGTTTAAATTAAATAGCTTTTAAAATGATACAAGTGTAATCCCTATTTCAAAAGGATAAGCTACCGGCCCCTTGTTGTTACGGAATAATTCGGTAAGTGAGTATGTGCCATACAGGTTAATCACACCCCAGCCTATTTTTGCAATAGCGTCAACTTTGAACGGATTTATATAGAAATCATTTCTGTCCTTCGACTTATTCCCATCATAGACTATTTTCGAGTGTGACCCTATTTTTACAGCCCCAACAACTCCTCCGCTGATGTGAAAACTGTTGGCTTTCATTTTGCTGTTAGTCTGGTATTCAAGCATTAAAGGAACCCTTAGGTAAGTGGCTACCAGTTTGCTTTTTTCGTAGCTGCGGGCAGGATTAACATCATAGTAGCCATTGAACTCTCCATCATGGGTAAGAACCGTGTTTTTGTTTGAAAAGCGGTAGTTATTCCAGCTTATCCCCATTCCGGTAACAAGTCCAAGACGCTGGCTGATAAGGTTGATGTTTTGTTCAAAAAAGTTTATGCTTACAGCAATTGATTTTGCATAATTCAAATCCATGAAGTCATACCCAGCCGGATAGTCAATCTTCATATCTTTATTCAATAAACCGTTAACTCCTAATTCGAAACCAGCCCAGTGACCGTTGAATTTGGGTTTTTTATCGTGTTTTTCAATTTTTACGCCATTATCAGTTATCACATAGTCGCGCTGGCCGAGGTTTACCTTCACTGTATCATCAGTGATAACTATTACTCTCTGGTCGTTTACAATAACGGTAACTGTGTCTTTATCAGCGGATTCATTCCATGACGTTTCGACTTCCTGGGCATCTTTTTGCTTATCTTCGTCAATAACCACACTTTTTACATTATCCATCCCATCAAAACTGATCGTATATTCACCCGAGTGTGCAATCTTTTTCACATTTTCCTTATCGAAATAAGTAAGGTTTCCGGCTCCCGAAAGGTCTGCTTTCAGTTGTTTACGTGCCATTACCCTGGCGTTACCGGCTCCCGAAACTTCGGCATCAGTATAGTCTGTAACAAATTCCATGGCTTTCAGGTTTCCTGCTCCCGATACTTCGGTTTTATGCTTTTCGGCAGTTCCTTTCAGTGCCAGGTTTCCTGCGCCGCTCACTTCGGTATTTGCTGATTTAGCGTTAAGAGTAATTGTACTGCTGGCTGCACCGCTGGTTTCGTTGTTAAAGATACCCGTTTCGAGGTTCATGTTTACCTTCGCTGCACCTGAAATATAAAGTCCGAAAACATCATTTTTTACCGGAGTTTCGCCTATAACTTTTGAAGCCCCGCTGGCATCCAATTTCGATAATTTTACTGCGGTAACATAAACATCCATTTTGGTTGCGTCTTTCACATTGTCGCATTCCAGGTTTAGTGTTCCATTCGAAACCTTGGTTATAATCCTGTCTTGAAGGTTATCATCGGTTTCAACTCTTATTAACTGCTGATCGCCTTGTGAAATATACAGTTTGATGGCGCAGCCAACTTTTATAGCATCAAAAGATGCAACCTGGCGTTCCTGGGTGGTAACATTTCCATTACCCCGGGTTTGAGCTTTAACACCTGTAACGGTCAGAGTGAGAAGCATCAGTCCTGTGAGTGTTAGTCTTAAAGTTTTCATAGAATAGTATTTATGTTGTTTGTGTTTATTGATTTCGGAAGCTAGACGGAATAAGTTGGCAGAAAGTTACAGCAGCATAAAGAAAATGTAAATATTTTTCAAAAATCTGGCTTGATATGGGATTATGATTCAATACCCATTTATTTGAAGTGATCTTTTCAGCAGAATTGAAGAAATGTGCAAAAAAAAATCCGGACTCAGCCCGGATTGATCTTCTGTGTTACGATTATTACTATTTCAATTGCCTGTCAATGTCGATAAGGTTGCTTTCGATACCATAACCAACCACTTTGCCTTCATCATCTTTTTTAAGATTCAGTTCAAGGTCGCTTGATGTTATTGAATTGAATGTTTTTACACCCAGTTCTGCAATAGTCCATAGTGAAACACTCTTTAGTTCAGCTCTGGGCATAGTTTTCTGGTTCGATGCCAGCAATTCACCGGCATTTCCGTATAGAGAACCAAAAATTGTTTTACCAGGGTTCATCACTTTTGAGTTCATCTCGGCATAATCAATCTGCTGTGCAAGTTTCAGGTTATAATAAAATTCCAGGTTCTGGTTCATATACATCTGGCTCACCCTGATAAAAGTAAACTGCGGATCGACGTACGAGCGTGTTGTGATTTCCCTGGCTGACATTGATGGCAGAGTTTCCACTGAATGCCTGTTGGCAGATGCCAAAGGTTCGCTCACCTTGTTATTTATTGCAATGTTATTTGTAGCTGTTGTATTTGCGATATTGCTTTTATTTTGATCAGGATTAGGCAGAGCATCTGTTTGCTTAATGGTATTTGATGCAACCTCTTTCGAAGGCATTTCAAAAACCGGCTCCTGAACTGTCTGATTAACTTTATTTTGAACTTTTCCGCTTTCAGCAATGCTGCGTGGAATATTATTGCGGTTGAGTAAAAAATAAACGCTGAAAATAAGTGCCAGTGATGCGGCAGCCGAAAGCGCGTAATAAAAAGTACGGCGTAAAGGAATTACAACGGCATGTTTCAGGCTTTTTTTATCCTCAAATACAATGTCTGCTTCATCTACAAGTTTAGTATGAGCATAAATTTTGCGGTCTTTTTCGAGCTGTGGATTGTATAGCATGAACTCAGCCAGATGAAGTTTTTCATCAGGGTTCAGATCACCCTCCAGTTCGCGTGCCATAAATATTTCAAAAGTCTTAGCATCAATTGCTCCGACAGGTATTGCTTTTTTCTTTAATGATTCCTTTGCTTCAAAAACGATGTCATCATCAATGGAAAGATGAGTCATAGCAAATAGTTTACTATTTTTTTCAAACTGAGGATTGATACTGATAAATTCTTCGATAGCCGAAAGTTGTTCCTTATTCAGCAATCCTTCACTTTCATTAATAAGGTATTCTTCAAAATTCAGTTCATTGACCGTTGAAGAGGCGAAAACCTGATTTTTTTTTAAGGAAAATTTTGTCTCAAAAACTACATCTTCATCAGCCACCAGCGAAATCGCCTCGAACTCATCAAGCATATTTTTAAGATCGGGATTTTGTACAACAAACAACTCAACTTCCTCAATCATCTCAGGGCTTAACTGCCCCTCGTGATAGTCGAGGAAATATGCTTCGTAATTGTCCCTGTTGATTTTCATTTTGTATGATCTTTTGCAAGCTGTTTACTAGAGCACTAAATCGAGACTTCCAATGTATTGTTTTAAAAAAGTGCGTGCTCTGAAAATATATACTTTCACCTGTGAATCATTAAGTTGCAGAATTTCACCAATTTCTTCATAGGAGTAACCTTCGTAGTCGCGGAGCATAATTACCGATCGTTGTATTTCAGGCAGTTTCGCCACTGCTTCGTTAATAACTTCTTTCAGGTCGTTATAAGTGCCGGGCGATTCATCATGAGTTTCAGTATAGCTGTCGTCCAAGGAACTGAGGCGCTGGTTTTTACGGATATGGTCAATCATGGTGTGATATGCCGTTGTAAAAAGGTAAGCGCGGGCTTTCTCATATGCAACTTCCTTCACCCTTTCCCACATCCGCACATACGATTCCTGAACTATATCCTGGGCAGTATCTCTATCCTTAATATTCTTAAGGATAAAGCGATACACTCCATCGGAGTATAAGTCGGCACACGAATTGTACTCGGCTGCGGTCATGCTTTTGGTTTTCGGTTGTTAGTTTACGAAGGTAATACGGTTAAAGGGAGTATAAAGTTACAACAAGGATAAAAAAATGATAGTTTTTTTGAATGCGAAATGAAAATAACTTCGATATAAGCAGTTTTTACGCCTGACTTTCAATAAAGAATAACGAAAAAGAGTGTTAGTTTTGATGAATTAGATACTTTAAGAACAGAACTTGCCAACATGATGTCATTCAGTAGTCATTCGTAAATCGCAGATGGCAGGCTTAATAATTTACGATTTTGGATTTACGAGTTACGATTGGGGGAATTTAAATTTCTTATTCAATGTCGTTTAGTTAGTGGCTTTAAATAATTTTCACCACATAGAACATAGTTCACATAAAAATTCTCATACGTCAGAAACTTGGAAAATTCTATGTGTTACCTATGTTCCTATTGTTTCTATGTGGTTCATTTTAAAAATTCCAAATTCAATTTTCTTAACTAAACGACATTGATTTCTTATTCGTAAATCATCCTTATTCGTAAATAGTCATTCGTAAATCGTAAATTTCTTTTTCCAGCAGGACTTTTTCCTCAAAAAGGGAATTTAGTACATTAGAAATAATATTAGTGTATTTTTTGGCAGAATATTTTATCCTACGAATACACAAAGTTCACTAAGCTACTTTGTGTTCTCAGCGGCTTTGTGGGAAATATTTTTGGTTCTGTCTTGTCCAGGTTAGGTATTTAGATAAAGAAGTTTAGCGGCTCAACAAAATCTTTTTTATCGCGGATAACAATCTGCGGCTGATGATACACCAGTGAAAATGGCTCAACACTGTTTGTAAGCCAAACATTACCGCCGATTACCGAATCGTGTCCGATTACTGTTTTACCACCTAAAATGGTACTTCCCGCATAAATAATCACGTTATCCTGTATGCTGGGATGCCGTTTCTGATCACGAAGTGCCCGCTCCACATACAATGCTCCTAAGGTAACACCCTGATAAATTTTTACATTATCACCTATGTCTGTTGTTTCGCCTATCACAACACCGGTTCCGTGATCGATGAAGAAATTCCTGCCGATTATGGCTCCCGGATGAATGTCGATGCCGGTTTTACCATGAATATATTCACTCATAATCCTGGGCAATAGTGGGATATTCAGCACTTGCAATTCGTGAGCCAGACGATAAACCGAAATGGCATAAAATCCCGGAAATGACATAAGTACTTCTTCAATTCCTTTTGCCGAAGGATCGCTGTCGAGAAATGAATCGGCATCGCTCTGCAACATCCTGTATATTTCGGGCAAGCGGTTAAAAAATGATTCCACAACCTGTGTTACCTCATCCTCTGAATCATCGTGCAAAGGATAAAGAAGTTCACTAAGACGGAAACGTAGTCGGCGCAGCTCTTTTTGTAATGATTTTAAAGATACCGTGCGATTGCCTTTCACAGGGAACATAAACATGACAAGCTCATCCACAAACTGTTGTGTACTCTCAACCGGGGGAAGATTGGCATGTGCACAAACATAGCTTCGGTAAATTTCTTTGGGTAATTGCGATACTGGACTCATTAGTATAAAATATTGACTGTTAATGTTATAGGAGTAGTTTAAACACCATGATGCGCTTTATGTTCATTCGATATTTTACATTTTTCCTGAAACTTCAGCGTAAAAGAATAAATAATTCCGGCCACGGATTGATAAATTGTTGAAGCTATAAAATGAGTTGGCCATCTTGCTGGTCAGGATTAATATATAAAAGCACTTTGCTTCGATTTACAAATTCCAGTTCGGTTTATAGAAAAATAACCTCTTTGCCATACTGAAGCACAGAGGTTATTCCATTCTGAGAAATCAGAAACATGTTGGTGGTAGATTTTAAAAATTAAAGCATATTTGCTCAGCTTATTCAAACGAAAAATCAATTTTCTGAAAGGCGTTTTTTAAACTGGCCGGCTTAATCAAGCTTTAATACTGCCAGGAAAGCACTTTGCGGCACTTCTATATTTCCGATCTGGCGCATACGCTTTTTACCTTTTTTCTGTTTTTCGAGCAGTTTGCGCTTACGCGAAATATCACCGCCATAGCATTTTGCAATAACATCTTTACGAAGTGGTTTGATGGTTTCGCGGGCAATGATTTTTGCGCCGATAGCAGCCTGTATGGCCACTTCATATTGCTGCCGTGGAATGAGTTCTTTCAGCTTTTCGCAAATACGATGTCCGAAACTGTATGCATTATCGCGGTGGATAAGCGTACTAAGTGCATCCACAGGATCGCCGTTCAGAAGGATATCAAGTTTTACCAGGTCGGCTTTGCGATAATCCGAAATATGGTAATCGAAGGAGGCATAGCCTTTCGAAATGCTTTTCAGTTTATCATAAAAATCGATAACGATTTCGCCTAAAGGCAGATCGAAACTAAGTTCAACACGGTTTTGAGTAAGATAAATCTGGTTTTTTAAGGTTCCGCGTTTATCCAGACAAAGTTTCATTATAGCCCCCTGGTAATCGGATTTCGAGATTACCTGTGCCGAAATAAATGGCTCATAAATATCGTCAACCCAGGTTGTGTCAGGCATCCCAGATGGATTATGTACTTCAAGTTCCTCACCTTTGGTGGTGATAACTTTGTACATTACGTTTGGTACCGTCGAGATTACATCCATATTAAATTCGCGGTCGAGGCGTTCCTGTACAATTTCCATATGCAGCAATCCAAGAAATCCACAACGGAAACCAAATCCAAGGGCTAAAGATGATTCTGGCTCAAAACTGAGGGAAGCATCATTAAGCTGAAGTTTTTCGATGGCTACGCGAAGTTCCTCATAATCATCGGCATCAATAGGGTATAGCCCTGCAAAAACCATGGGTTTCACATTTGCAAATCCTTCGATAGCGGAAGCACAGGGCCGGTCAACATGGGTGATGGTGTCGCCGACTTTGATTTCCTTGGCAGTTTTAATACCTGAAATAATATAACCTACATCACCGCAGTTAAGAACATCTGTCGGCTTCTGCTGCAGTTTGAGAAGTCCGATTTCCTCGGCGCGGTATTCCTTACCGGTATTTACGAATTTCACGGAGTCGCCTTTTCGGATCTGCCCGTTAAAAATCCGGAAATAAGCAATAATTCCCCTGAATGAATTGAATAAGGAGTCGAAAATAAGTGCCTGTAAAGGAGCATTCGGATCACCTTTGGGAGCTGGAACCCTGCTGATAATAGCATCGAGAATATCCTGTATGCCCATACCTGTGCGGGCACTGGCACGTATAATATCTTCTGATTTACAACCGATAAGCTCAATAATCTGGTCTTCAACTTCTTCGGGCATGGCTGAATCCATATCCATTTTATTCATAACCGGTATAATCTCCAGGTCGTGATCAAGAGCGAGGTAAAGATTGGAGATAGTTTGCGCCTGTATGCCCTGTGTGGCGTCAACA
>JBBSDG010000212.1:0-7587 GCA_038249635.1 Bacteroidales bacterium
GAAACCATTATCAGCATTTTATTGCTTCCGGTTCATATTTATGGAGTGCTTCTGAATTACATTCCTTACAAAATTCCGATCTGGCAGGCATCCAAAATAAAGGATCCCAATTTCCGTACTTCTGTACAATTCGGTTTCAGCGTTATTTTATTGCCTGTTTACTACCTTATCCTCATTGCGTTGTTTTGCCTGTTTACTCATGAAATTGTGATAAAACTGGCTTTCGGATTAACACTTCCAATTACAGGATTGTTTGCCTTTTATAATTTCAGGCATATGGAAACACTTTGGGCTAGATTCCGGCTTTTTAGTTTTAAACTTACAAAAGCCAGGCTGTACACCGATTTGCAGAATGAAAGAAAACAAGTAATTGACCTTATAAAAACCACCATTAACGGCTAATTCTATGAAAAAATCACTACTGTTGATTTGTTTAATAACCGGATTAATGCTTTTTCAAAATGCGGTCACGGCGCAGGAAAAAGAAAAAAAGGAAGCTAAAATACCCACAGGTTTAAAATTTGCCGGGTTGCCGACCATATCATTCGATGCCGATATGGGATTCCAGTACGGCGGATTGGTTAATGTGTTCGATTATGGCGATGGCAGCACTTACCCGGAATATAAGCAGTCACTGAAACTCGAAATATCACGCTACACCAAAGGCTCAGGAGTAAACCAGTTGTTTTATGACTCCAAAAGCCTTTTGCCACACCATATTCGTTTTACGGCCGATTTGAGCTACCTTACTGAAAAAGGCCTCGATTTTTATGGCTTTAACGGCTACCAGGCTAAGTACAACTCTGCATTCGTTGACGAAAATGATCCTCTTTATAAAACCCGTATGTTCTACCGGCACGAACGTAAGCTTTTCAGGCTTACCGCCGACCTGCAAGGGAAACTGTCTGGCGACCACCTTCGCTGGGTCGGAGGAATTGGCATTGTTTCGATAAAAGCTGCCGCCATTGATACGGCCGCCATGAATAAAAAGAAAGATGATGCTGATAAGTTGCCCTATACCGAGAATTTATACGACAAATATGTAAAGTGGGGTTTGCTCAACGATAAAGAAAGAGATGGAGGTAATGCCAATTTCTTCAAACTGGGCGTTGTGTACGACACCCGCGACAAAGAAGCCAGTGCCACAAAAGGAATATGGAGCGAAGCATTGATTGTATATTCGCCCGGATTTTTATTTAATCCTGAATTTTCGTTTACCAAGCTGGTGCTTATTCACAGGCAATATTTTACTATAGTTCCCAAAAAACTGTCGGTTGCTGTCCGCCTGGGTTACCAGGGAACCATTGGTGGAACTGCTCCTTTCTATTTTGAACCGTATATGGTTTCGTCGTTTTCGTCAGCAACCAAAACGGATGGTTTGGGCGGAGCTAAAACCCTTAGGGGCATTATGCGTAACCGGGTAGTGGGCGATGGCGTTGCATACGGAAACCTTGAATTGCGATGGAAATTTCTGGCCACCCATGCAGGAAAAGCCAACCTCGATTTTTCGTTACATAGCTTTGCCGATGCGGGAATTGTTGTAAAGCCGTTTAAAGTGGATGAAAGTAAAATCCCTGTCAACGAACGCGACCAATATTTCGATTTTTCATACAGCAACGATAAACTTCACCCTTCAGCCGGCGCCGGTTTGAGAGTCGCCCTGAACGAAAATTTTATCCTTGCCATCGATTATGGTTTCGCAACCAATAAGCAGGATGGACTTAAAGGACTTTATATCAATGTGGGGAATTTGTTTTAGGCAGTTTTCTGTCATGAATTAAAAAGCCCCGCTGCAGGAATGTGCCGGGGCTTTTGCTTATAGAATAAACAGTTTTTTCAATTTTTGTTTATATTGCTTTTAATGTTGAAAGATATGCCACAGCGTGGTTTACCTTGAATTGATTTCACTTTTTTAAGTCATCTTATCGCTTGCTTATTTTATTGTTGGCAATACTTCGCTGACGGCTACATTTAAAACGGTCAACATCATTATCACGCAGCGCCTCGTGCTTGGTGGGCCGCCCTTTGGTGCGCTCACGCCATAGTTTAAAACTTGAGGGTTTCAACTCTTTGCGCATCAGTATTATTACATCCTGCTGCTTCAAACCAAACTGCATTTCTATGGCTTCAAAAGTCGTCCGGTCTTCCCAGGCCATTTCAATAATACGGTCAATGTCTATCACACTTAAATTAGCTGCTATTGTCATTTTAATTTTTTATTTGCTTTTATTCATCCTGCATTTATCGCTGCAATATTTTACTTCGTCCCAAACTTTTTCCCATTTCTTTCGCCAACTGAATGGCCTGTTGCAAACCACACATGTTTTGACAGGCAGGTTTTCCTTTTTTATTTGTTTCATTAAATACGAATCAGTTTTTTCTCTCTTAAGGTATCCAGTGTCAATATATTTCCTTCGTTCAGATTTTTATATGCCACCACATCGCATAAAAAACCCTTATGGTCACCACCTTCGAAACTGCTGATAACTTTAAGCTGCATAACAGCCAGGCAATTTTTTAAAACATAAAAATTATTCCAGTCCATCAATTCATTTCTTTTTCGAAGGCGACTTATTTTATCAACGTTTTTTCCCGATTTTTTGCCCAGTAAATCAACCAGCCTGTATTGGGTATCTGCAAGCAATTGCAATACAAATTCACCCGAAGTTTCAATATTTAATAAAGTTTGTGTCCCATGATAAATGCCACATATAAATCGCTTTGGCTGCATGCTTATCTGCGAAGCATAGATGATAATATGCATATTGTGGGTTTCGATATTTTTACTGCTAATGCTGTAAACAGGCAGGTTCACCCGGTTCCAGGGTTTCTTGCGTATCATAAGCTGTTTAAATATTTTTCAGCATTTACTAAATGGGTATTTCTTTTTTCTTCACTCATTTTGTCGAAAGTGCCCACCAGCATTCCCAGACGTGGGTTTTGCAAAAAGAAACTTCGGTGTACATGCATAAAACGCCAGAATAATCCATCCCATACCTGCTGCCATTCTCCTTTTTCAAAGTCACTCATTTTTATTAAATAATTGCTGCCACTGATGTATGGCTTGGTTGTCATTAATCCGCCATCGGCAAACTGTGTCATGCCATACACATTGGGCACCATCACCCAATCGTAAGCATCAATAAACAATTCCATAAACCATCGGTGTACTTCATCCGGATCAAACTCGCAAAGAAGCATAAAATTTCCCAATACCATCAGTCGTTCGATATGGTGGCAATAGCCGGTTTTTAAAACTTTTTTAATGGTGATGTCAATGGGGAGAATTCCGGTAGTTCCTGTCCAGAAACTTGCGGGAATTTTTCGTTTAAATTTCCAATAATTGGTAGTGCGCTGCTTACTGCCTTCCCGCTCATATACGATATGGATAAATTCGCGCCAGCCAATAATTTGACGAAGAAATCCTTCCAATGAATTTAAAGGAGTATTCTGTTTTTCGGCATGATTTAATACCGCAGCTATAATTTGTTGAGGGGTAAGTAATCCAGTATTGAGCATAGGAGTAAGAACCGAGTGATGTAAAATATTTTCATCAGCAACAATCGCATCTTCATAAATTCCGAATTTCTCGAACCGGTTTTTCAAAAAATCATTCAGCCACTCTTCCGCTTCTTTAAAAGTAGCTACAAAAAAATATGGGGATTCTGAACTTCCATAATTTTGCGAAAAATGTTGCTGCACATAGTGTGTTGCTTCCTTGATGAAGCTGCTGGTATCAGGAAAATTTACGGCAGGCACTATTTCTTTTTTAGGAAACTTCATTCTGTTATCCGAATCAAAAGTCCATTTGCCACCCCTTGGCTTGCCGTCAGCTTCCAGTAACAGTTGGCGCTGCTTCCGCTGCTGAACATAAAAATCAGTTTGAAAATAAGTTTTCTTTTTACTGAAATAATCAGCCACATCATTCATTGTATTTAAAAAGGATGGCGATGCGTAAACAGTTAATTCAATAGCATATTTTTCACAGGCTGTTATGATGCGTTTAATCAACCAGTTATCAGCTACATCTGCCAGATGGATATGGGTGATTTTTTGTTGCGATAAAAATGCAATCAATTTACGTACATCATTTCTTTCATCAGTTGTATCAATATAATTAACCGTATAATTTTGTTCATTTAACCAGGCCTCATAAAATTTCATGCCGGAGCGATGAAGGATGAGTTTCTGCTGATGAAAATTATATTGCCGGAAGAAAAGCCATTCTTCCACAAGATACACCTGCCTGTTTTTTAGCAGGGCAGGGTGCTGTTCAAACAACTGATGGGGAAAAATTAAAGTTACTTCACTCATAGGCTTTTAAACAATATGCGCTCTGTAATGTTTGGTTAATCAATCAATTAATTTAACCTGCATGGCAACTTACAGCATTCCGGAAATAGAATCATGGGAACGTTTTTACCGGTCTAATTTTATCAACAGCCTTGCCGGCTTTAAGTCTGTAAACCTTATTGGCACTGTAAATACAGCAGGCCAAACCAATCTGGGCATATTCAGCAGTATTATTCACATTAGCTCCAATCCATCTTTAATTGGCTATATCAACCGGCCTGTAAAAGCATCCCCACATACACTGGCTAACATTGAGGCAACGGGAGTTTACACCATCAATCATATTCATCCTTCCTTTGTGCAGCAGGCGCATCAAACCAGTGCAAAGTATGAAGCTGGCATCAGTGAGTTTGAAGAAGTTGGGCTAACACCGGAATTTCAGGAGAATATTGCAGCCCCATTTGTTAAAGAAAGCAGCATCAAATATGCACTGTCGCTACAGGAAATAATCCCGATAAAACTGAATGATACTTTTCTGGTAATTGCTAAAGTTATATCCATACAAATTGAAAAGGACATTGTATCCGAAGATGGATTTTTTCATCTTGATAAAGTAAATTCTATTTGCAGCAATGGTATTGATGGTTATTATACAACGGAATTATTAGCGCGTTATCACTATGCCAAACCCGGCATTCGACCACAAAAAATAAATTAGTATGGCAGCGCGAACATTTTTATCAGCCAGATGGGAATACCTCGCTATGTTTAATTATGAAGTGGATGCTGCCATATTGAAACCGTATTTACCTCCTTATGCAGTTCTGGATTTGTATAATGGCAAGGCAATAGTGAGTGTGGTTGGCTTTCTGTTTAACAATACCAAAGTGATGGGTATCAAATGGCCTGGCTTTGTAAATTTTGAAGAAGTAAACCTCCGTTATTACCTCAAATATTCTGATGGAAATGATTGGAAGCGGGGCGTAGGTTTTATTTCTGAAATAGTGCCACAGTTTTTAATTTCAGGCATCGCTAACTTATTTTACAACGAGCATTACAGTACGGCTATAATGAGTCATGCCATCAGCCATAACAACAATGAATTAGAAGTAACTTACAACTGGAAAAAGAAAAATCAGGGTTGGAATCTGATGTGGGTAAGAGCCAATCCTGTATTAAAGGATATTTTGCCAGGCTCTGAAGAAGAATTTATTTTCGAGCACTACTATGGCTACAATAAATTAAATGAAACTACTACCATTCAGTACTCGCTTGCTCATCCTAAATGGCAGGTGTACCCAATTACGGATTATAAGCTTGATTGTGATGTTGAAAAACTATACGGGGCTTCCTTTGTCCCTTTTATACAAAATGTAAAACCGATTTCTGTATTTCTGGCAAAAGGGTCGGATGTGCATGTGAAGATGCCTAAGAAACTTTTTAAGTAAATTGAAATAAGTTTTTATAATTGCTTGAAGTATTAAGATTACTGTATAAAACCGAAAATGGTTGGCTTCAAAAAAATGATGCGATAACAGAACTGAGGACAAGATAGTTGCATGTCCTATTTTAAAGGATACACAGAGAAAGCAGGCACTTATGCATAGCAGTCTTACATCTTATTTTTATCAGATCAAAACTTATAGCAGTTTAAAGTGTTTAACACATTATATAAAAAGTTAAACAATAAATTTAATTCTAACTCAGACAAATATGGAACATTTAAAAATTGCAAGCGACAATTACGTTGCTTTTACCTTCTTTATTGGCACTATGGCCATGATGGCCGCTTCTGTGTTCTTCTTTTTTGAAGTAAATAATACATCTCCAAAATGGCGGACTTCAGTTCTTGTTTCCGGTCTTATTACCTTCATTGCAGCAGTTCATTACTATTACATGAGGGGTTACAATCTCGAAACTGGTGAATCACCTACCTTCTTCCGTTATGTTGACTGGATTTTGACCGTTCCGTTAATGTGTCTGGAATTTTACCTGATCACAAAAAAAGCCGGAGCAAAAATTGGCTTATTATGGAAATTGATTTTTGCATCTATAGTAATGCTGGTAACAGGTTACTTTGGAGAAACGCTCAATAGAGATAATAGCGTACTATGGGGAGTGGTTTCCGGTATTGCTTATTTCTACATTGTTTACTTGATATGGTTTGGCGAAGTAGCTCAATTGGCTAAAACTGCTGGAGCACAAGTAGCAAAAGCAACCCGGACGCTTGCCTGGTTCGTTCTTGTTGGATGGGCAATTTATCCGTTAGGCTACATTTTAGGAACTCCAGGTGGATTGTTCGGTTTACAACTGGTTAGCGATCCTGCTGCTGCAAGTCAGGCTATGGATATTGTTTACAACATTGCTGATGCTGTTAACAAAATTGGTTTTGGCCTGGTAATTTATGTATTGAGCAGAACTTCTGAAGATTAAATCTAATGCTTGTGAGAGGGAAGGTGTATTTTTAATATGCCTTCCTTTTTTTATTTAGTCCACATAGCTCTGTTAATTGATGAAAGAATCAGTAATTCATAAGTTTCCTACAAAATTCGATTTCCTTTTCAGAGGGTTAGGCGCTGTAAATTGATTATTATTTTTAAGATTTTATGTTAGCTGTTTGCTTGCTGGTAAAGCTATTACCATCATTGAATCCTAAATAACTACCTGTTGTCAGGGTAAACTCCTTGCTGACCGGGAGCCTGAATGCGATTTTATTATTTGAGTAAACTGAGTCTCGACGGCGATGCGATTTTTATCAACGGCGATGTTTTCTGAATCATCGTTGATGGTTAACTATAGGCCAGGTTTTCACTTGCATACGATTATTACATTGAAAAACGCAAACCAAAAGAGTATGTGTCTGAGGGAGTGCGGGGAGGCTTATATTCGAAAAGTACTTAGAAAACAGGATTAAAGATGTGGTAGCGAAAGCTTGCATACAGAAAGAAACTTCGATAAAGACTTTGTGGCATACCATTGCCACGCATTGCCTCGAAAACGGGATTGGCCTCCGTTATATCCAAAGTATGATGGGGCACGAAAGCAGTAAAACCACCGAAATATATACCCATATTACCACAAAAGGATTCGACCAGATAAAAAGTCCGATGGATGAGTTGGATATATAAAAAGGTTGTATATTAGCTGAGTATTTCAGCCGGTTGCAGGCATACATAAGGCTACGCACAAGGCTGAGATATACGCAATAGTGCGTATACACACTCGTTATGCACCAGTTGTGGAAGAATACAAGAAAACTTTGAAAATTGAGAATTACGATGGATTTTTAGAGAA
>JBBSDG010000213.1:0-7528 GCA_038249635.1 Bacteroidales bacterium
ATCTCGATAACATTGATCTCCAGATAAATCCGGCATTTGATTTTACGCCACTTGTTGCCCGAAAAAGGGAGGTAAACGTGGTACTGAATAACACTTTCGGATTTGGCGGGCACGCGGTGACAACGGTTTTCAGGAAATACCCGTAGTTATTGACGGATTAAGCTAATCTTTCTACTTTCACAGGGACGCAGTATTGTATTTATTCGCGTTTAGCTTCTACCAGTCAGGCTTTTCCACTCTGCTCATTGCCCAAAGTATTCTGGATTTTGTCCTTGCGATATAACCGGTTGGTCTGTCGGGCCGCCAGCGGCGAGGATTTGGCAAAACCGCAGCAATGGCAGCTGCTTCATCACGATTTAAGTTTTTTGCTGATTTATGGAAATATACCTGCGATGCAGCTTCGGCGCCGTATATGCCATCTCCCATTTCTATGATATTCAGATACACTTCCATAATACGCCTTTTGCCCCATCCAAATTCAATTAGCCCTGTAAAATACAGTTCCAATCCTTTACGCAGATAATTCCGGCCAGGCCAAAGGAATGCATTTTTAGCGGTCTGCTGCGAAATAGTGCTGGCTCCACGAATCTTCTTCCCGCGGGCATTTAGTTTCTGAGCCTTTTCAATGGCTTTGAAATCAACACCATAATGCGATTCGAAATTATTGTCTTCAGAAGCTATAACAGCAAGCACAAGATTTGGCGAAATATCCGAAAGCTTCACCCAGTCTTTGGTAATGGAAGGTTTCTTGCCATCAGCAATATTTTCCACAACGCGGATCAGCATTAAAGGAGTTGCCGGTGGATTTACAAAGCGGAATAGCAGCGTGAAAAAGATACTGCTACCGAAAAAGAAAATCAGACCAAAGCGGGCAATTCTATATAAATGCTTTTTAACTCTCTGAAATCGTGTAGGTTCGCCTGTCTGGCTCATTATCAATGCAATTTGAAAAACAATTTTATTCTTTTGGTGCAAATGTATTAATTTTTCGATATGTTTGCCGTGCCTATCGGTGAAACACTTGATTATGCTAATCGGCTGATATTGAGCATTAAAAGTTTAATATATTGAAAATCACAATGTAAAATTATCTCATGAGCAACTTTATAGGAATACGTCACGAAGATAAATACGTGATGGAACGCAGGGCTCCGCTTACTCCAAAACATGTGGAGCGGCTGATAAAGAACAAGAAACTTGACTTCATAGTTCAGACTTCCGAAAAAAGAGTGTTCGCCGATGAGGAATACATTAAAGCCGGTGCTAAAATTGCTAAAGACCTCAAAAAGTGCAGTGTTATTTTTGGCGTTAAGGAAATGCCCGAAAGCTTTTTTGAAGTAGAAAAAACCTATGTTTTCTTTTCCCACGTTATAAAAGGTCAGCCTTACAATATGCCTATGCTCCGCAAAATGATGGAGCTTAAATGCAACCTTATTGATTACGAACGTGTTATTGATGAGCAGGGGAAACGGCTCATCTTCTTCGGTCGTTATGCCGGGCTTTCGGGAATGATAAACTCCTTGTGGTCGCTGGGTTTGAGATTAAAAGAATCCGGTTTCAATACACCGTTTTCGCGCATCAGGCAAGCGCATCAATACAGCTCGCTGGCCGAAGTAAGAGAGGTAATTTCCTTAGTAGGGCAGGAGATAGCCGAAAAAGGAATGCCCGAGGAACTACGCCCGTTTACCGTTGCATTTACCGGTTATGGTAATGTTTCGCAGGGAGCGCAGGAAATACTCGGACTGCTGCCTGTAAAAGAAATTTCGCCCGAGAAATTACTCTCCCTGAAACGACGCAGCAAGCTTCCGGATAACCTCATTTATAAAATTATTTTCAAAGAAGAACACCTTGTTGAGCCTGTTGATGAAACTGAAGAATTTGATCTCCAGGAATATTATGCTTCGCCTGATAAATTCAGAAGTACTTTCGAAAAATACATCCCACATATTGATGTGCTGATCAATTGCATTTATTGGGATTCGCGCTATCCGAGGCTGGTTACAAAGGATTATCTGCAGAAACTGTTTGCCACCGGCACTCCGAAACTGAAAGTGATTGGCGATATTTCGTGCGACGTGAATGGCTCCATTGAATGTACCGAGAAAGGTACTGAAATCGAAGATCCCATTTTTGTTTACCATCCTGATTCACGCACTTATACCATGGGGCACAAAGGCGAAGGTGTTCTTGTTATGTCAGTCGATATTCTACCCAGTGAGCTTCCGCGTGATTCGTCAGCCGGTTTTGCCGATGTGCTGGTAAATTATGTAAAAGCCATTGCCGACTGCGATTTTAACGAAGATTTTGAATCGCTTGATCTTCCACGGGCAATTAAAAGCGCGCTTATCCTTCACCGGGGCAAGCTTACGCATCCGTTTCAGTACCTGGAAAAGCATGTAAATAGTTAACGGAAAATAGTTAATTGGTTTTAAGTAGTTAAAAGTTAAAAGAAAATGGTTAATGGTCTCTAAATAGTTAATAGTTAAATAGGAAATGGTTAATAGTTTCTGAATAGTTAAAAGTTAAAAGAAAAGGGTTAATAGTTTCTAAATAGTTAAAAGTTAAAAGTAAAATGGTTAATGGTCAGGCTTTAAAATAGTTCAAGGTTTCAGTGAGACCAAACTATTTTCTGTTTTCCATTAACTTATTAAAAGTTAAAAGTTAAAAGAAAATGTTTAATGGTCAGGGCTTAAAAAAGTTCAAGGTTTAAATGACTCGATACTATTTTCTTTTTTTCATTAACTTTTAACTTTTTTCCATTAACTATTAAATAATCCCACCCAAATCAAGTTAAAACCAAATAAAAGTACAATGAAGAAAGTCCTTATTCTGGGTGCTGGCCTGGTGGTCCGCCCTATCGTAAAACACTTGCTTAACAAAGGAATCCAGGTTACGGTGGCAACCCGTACCAAAAGCAAAGCCGAAGAAATGATTGCCGGTCATCCCAACGGAACTGCCGTTGCATGGACGGTTGATGATGAAGAATCCTTAAGCCGCATGTTAGCCGAACACGATCTGTCGGTTAGTTTGCTTCCTTACCTTCACCATTTACTGGTTGCAAAATACTGCCTGCTTCACAAAAAAAACATGGTTACCACTTCGTACGTGAAACCCGAAATGCAGGCTCTTGATGCACAGGCTAAAGAAGCCGGAATTATCATACTCAACGAGCTTGGCCTCGATCCTGGTATCGACCATATGTCGGCGATGCGTATTATCGACAATGTGCATAATAAAGGCGGGAAAATTGAAGAATTTTATTCCATCTGTGGCGCTTTACCGGCTCCGGAAGCAGCAACCAACCCGTTTAAATACAAGTTTTCGTGGAGCCCCAAGGGCGTTGTAATGGCAGGAAATAATGATGCCAAATACATGAAAAACAATGCTGTGATTGACGTTCCTACCGAAGACCTTTTCAAAAATCCGCTTAAAGTTGATTTCCCCGAAGTAGGCAAAATGGAAGTATATCCTAACCGCGACTCCATTGCTTATATGGATATTTATGGCATTCCCGAAGTGAAAACCATACAGCGCGGTACTTTCCGTTACATCGGCTGGTGCGAAACCCTGGATGTGATGAAAAAACTCAAACTGATTTCGTACGATAAGGTAAACCTGGCGGGAAAATCCTATGCTGATTTTATGGCACTGCAGATAGGTGCTTCCAACAGCTTGCATATCCGTCAGAAAGTTGCTGCATACCTGGGAATTAATCCCGATTCGTATGCGCTTGGAGCTATGGAATGGCTGGGACTGTTCAGCAACGAACCGCTCCGACGTAGCGAAGATTCGCCTTTCGAAGTTACCAGCGACCTAATGATTGCAAAAATGGAACTGGGACAAAACGAACGCGATATGGTTGCTATGCAGCACACTTTCCTTGCTACCTATCCCGATGGCAAGCAGGAAGTGATCCGCTCGCGAATGCTCGATTTTGGAACACCAGCAACCGATACTTCAGTTGCACGTACTGTTGCTTTGCCTGCTGCCATTGGTGTTGAAATGATCCTTGCCGGACAGATCACTGTAAAAGGTGTTTTCCGCCCTGTGCTTCCTGGAATTTATAATCCGATTCTGGATGCACTCGAAAAACTCGATATCCGCATGGTTGAAGAATATGGCTTGCCGCTGAGCGAAAGGATCAGCTAAACTAAACTTTGAAAAAGTGAGAAAAGGCTGCCTGTGGGTGGCCTTTTTGCATTTATAGGAATTTAAAACTGATCAGAATGCAGTTCAATTATAACTCCAAAATAATCATTCTTTGTTTTTGAATACTCACATTTATTTTTTTATAAACTTCGACTGATAAACTAAACTCCCATTTGAAACTTTTATAATATAGATACCTGGGGGTAATTTGCCGGTTTTATATGCATACTCATTGATGAATTTACACCTTATTACATCAATAATACTCCCTCTAATATCCAGGATTTCTATTTTGACATTATCACCGATTGGCAGACCCTGAATAGTAAGAATGGCAATGGTTGGGTTTGGGGATATACTTAGGTTCAATTTTGGCTTACTATCATCAATGGAAGTTGTTAAATCAGCAAAACCACATGTCTTATCCTTCTTTTTGAAATAAACTAATCTATGATCAACATATACACCCCAGCTTTCAGGAATAATGTATTCGGCACTTTCTTTATAATAATCGCTTACCAACCCAATGCCTTTGCCATAATATCGGCTGTAATAATACCCAACTACTGAAGAATCATTTCCAATGGTATAATCATACCCATTAATTAATGTGTTGCACATTGATTCATTAACAATTGTATCGGCAAAACTATCGTAATAGGTTATCAGGGAGTCCAGATTTGTAATTACCGAAACAGTTGTATCTTTTGAAAACACATGTGTGAGTGTTGGATGCCCGTCAGTTAAATTAATATAATCCACAACGGTATAATATTTATCATGAGCCACTCTATAATAAAGAATTGAGTTATCAGTTGAATAATATTTATCAATGATTGTCTGACGATCTCCAATGGGCGGAACACCGATTGAACTAAAATCGGAATAATGAAACTCATCGTTTATATCGAAATCAAATACATCCTTTACTTTCATTAGTTCCTGCGAATAAGAAGAACTAACCAGGAATAGAATAATAAAAGTCAGAAATAGTTTTCTCATTTGCGTGTTATTAAATTAAGTGCATCCAATTGTTTGTAAAAGCTGCCAGCCTGTCTTATATCATGTCAAGAGTGGAATAAATTCCGGTTATAATTATGCTTCAAATATAGTGAATGAACAGATATTATCCACTGCATTGAGTTATTAATTGGGGATTGTTCCTGAATAGTCGGAAAATAAACTTGAGAACCTGATACTTTCTCTTAATCACATAACTCTTAAATGTAGCAAAATACAATATACATATTTAAATATAAAAACCGGTCAATCCTCCTCCACGGTTGACCGGTTTAGCTGTAAGGCTGTTATTAGTTTAAGGCTTTGTTACTTTAGCCTTCTTAGTGGTATCGTCAACATCGAAACCCCAATCGGCAAGGCGTTTGGGATTTTTGGCATTGATCGCTTTCAGCAGGTTCTTGCTGGCCTTCAGGATTTCGTCTATCGGAGGCATCAACAAATCACGTTCACGGTAAGCAGCTTCCATTTTACCTTTATGGTCTTCTGCTTCGTTGTGTTTGGCCAGGGCCATAGGGATAGTAGGGCCAATTTTAGCCCAGTCGTAATCAGGTAATACATTTAATTGTGAGCTTGCGCCGTCGGTGAGGTGCTTTGCATAAACTTTAGCTGATAAATTAAGCACGCCGACCGGATTCTGTGAAACGTTAATACGTCCTTTTGTGTTTGCCATTTGTTTATTGATTTGAAGATTAATAACCTTAGCATTTTTAATACTGAAATAGGTAGGAGGAATAATAGCAGTATCATTAATACTGATGTAAATATACTTACAAAATCATTTTTCCGGATGCTGTATTTTGGTTAAAATGCTGGAATTTATTAACATATGTTGTTAATAACGTTAGCTCCAAAATGAATATTGCAGATGGCGAAATGTATATTGCGGATGACAAAATGAATATTGCAGATGGCGAAATGAATATTGCGAATGGCAAAATGAATATTGCGGATTATGAAACAAATATTGCGGATGGCAAAATGAATATTCAAAATGTCGAAATGAATATTCAAGATGGTGAATTGAATATTCAAGATTGCAAAATGAATATTGCGGATGGTGAAATTAATATTCAATATGGTAAAATGAATATTGCAGATGGTAAAATGAATATTGCGGATGGCAAAATGAATATTGCAGATGGTAAAATAAATATTGGGGATGGTGAAATGAATATATCGGATGGTAAAATGAATATTCCAGAACTGCAATTTTTCTTTTTGCCCGTAGGGCATGCAAATCAATAGAAAAACAACAAAAAAGATAATTATTTCCCGTATGGAATTAACATTTATGTTTGATGCTTTTTGCAAAATGTTGATGCCCTACGGGCAATGGTTTTATACCTGCATATTTTTCTATTGAAATGGAAGCCCTACGGGCTATTGCGTTTCTATTTCCTTTTTTTATTCAGAGTGTGACTACCAGTCGCGCCGAGACTCAAAAGCTCAATTCCTCAAAAACCCCAGTTCATACACCATCGGCTATAACTTTTCATTTCATTCCCTTGCCCGTAGGGCATCAATTTCAATAGCTCGTTAAAGCAGGAAATAGATGGTTTTCCCGTAGGGAATTAACATTTATGTTTGATGCTTTTTGCAAAATGTTGATGCCCTACGGGCAATGGTTTTATACCTGCATATTTTTCTATTGAAATGGAAGCCCTACGGGCTATGGTATTTTTGGCATTACCAGAAATCAATTCCTCAAAAACCCCAATTCATACACCATCGGCTGTAACTTTTCTGTCAACGCCTTATATGCTTCCTCCATAGGTTTAAAACTAACCGGTGCAAAATCGCCTCCCGCATTGCGTGCCTGCAAGGCTTTTCGTATTTGGTACCATCCCACATCCGCGCGGTTAAGTTTTAATTCGTCGCGAACGGTGCGCACATCGGTATTGGCAAAGTAGGCTTGCCATAGTATTTTTCCGGCCTGTAATACTGCGTTGGCTTCGGCCGAAAACGTTTTATCTGCCATATACTGCACCATAAAATCCGATTCGAAACGCTCCGGCGCATTTACTTCCGCTTCGGTAAAAGGAATAAAATGATTAACGATTGACCATTTTTTGCCGTTCCATTCCAGGTCGTTGGCACTGGCAGTTAAATTGCTGCCATTAAACAGCATCCAAACTAAGCAATCATTCTTAAATTCATCGGTTAACGGCTCCGTGGGTTGTAGGAATTGGTCGCGATCGTTAAGCCAGGTTTGTTTTATAACCTTAAATCCGCAAGAAAGTTACCAACAAAATACGCCAAAACATTGTGTATAAGTTATATACACAACATTTTGACGGTATAAAAAGTTCACCTATCTTAGTGCTATCAAACAAACCAAGTAGGAATAATAACTTTTTCA
>JBBSDG010000214.1:0-7499 GCA_038249635.1 Bacteroidales bacterium
GCGCACATGGTTGGTATATTACGCCCTTTCAGGGCTTGCGATTACTATTTTTTAGCATCCATTTTCCATTAAGTGTCCATGGGCTGCGCACATGGTTGGTATATTACGCCCTTTCTGGGCTTGCGACTAACTATTTTTTAGCATCCATTTTCCATTAAGTGTCCATGGGCTGCGCACATGGTTGGTATATTACGCCCTTTCAGGGCTTGCGATTAACTATTTTTTAGCATCCATTTTCCATTAAGTGTCCATGGGCTGCGCACATGGTTGGTATATTACGCCCTTTCAGGGCTTGCGACTAACTATTTCCCATTAACTATTCAGCAAGTTGTCAATCTCCAAATTTTGTTCCTCACTAATTTCCATGGTTTTATTGAAATTATTCCAGTTGATGATGATTCGCTCGACGCCTTCCCATCGGTAAACATCAAGGAAACTGCCGCCACGCCTGATATCCTGTGGTTTGTAGTATTTGAATATATGAACGAAGTTGCCGGAGGAGGCATCGTTTCCGGAAAAGGTAATCCGGATAAGACACTTATCGGGATGAGCAAATATGGTTTGTATGTGTTGCAAAGGAACTGGATTATCAGGATCGTCGAGCCGAAGGTTAATGTACCACGATATCTCTACCAAAGGCCGCTTTAAAGCCGTTTTCAGCAAGGTTCTTTTGACATCATTTTCAATAATGAACATATCGATGGAAGCATTGCAATCCACAATGGGCGCACCACGGTTGCCAACCCTGGCCGAAAGGTATATTTTGTTATTATTATGCCGAAGGAAAATATTTTCGGTAAGGAAAAAATCCTTGGGCCTTTGTATAAACAGGTACGCCAGGTATCCGCCGAAGAAAGGTGTGTAAGCAAGCCCGATGCAGGATTCGATAACGATAATAATCTTGCCGGCACTTCCTGTTGGTATAATTTCCCCATAGCCAATCGTTGAGAAGGTTACCAGGCTGAAATAAAGAAAATCGAAAAAACTGAGTTGCTTGTTGGGATTATTAGTATTTAAGGTAAGGCTGTCGAAAAGGTAGAAGATGGTTCCGAAAATAAATACAATTACGAGGTAGATGGCTATTCCCCTTAACAGGGTATTCCTAATCCGCTTGTTATTGTAATAGCGAAGAAATTGCCTGGCGAATCTTTGTTTGTGTTCCATCCGTTCCTATCAGTTTAGAAAATGAGCATGTACCTGGCAGCTGAATCATTGCAATAGCAAATATATGAAACGATTTCGGTTATTGAACCGTAATAGAAACTAATTGGCATTTCAGATCAGAAAAAAAACACTTATTTAGTACAACATCCTTGCCCGTATGGTATGAGGAATTGCTTTCAGATCCTTTAAAATAGTTTCGTCGGTCTGGCTTTCCGTGTCGATAATTACATAGCCGATTTCGGGGTCTGTCTGTAAAAACTGTGACACAATATTAATGCTACGGCTTGTAAATACATTATTGATATCTTTAAGTAAGCCTGGCATATTCTGATGAATATGCAGAAAGCGCTGCTTGTTAAGATTGGATTGAAGAGAAATTTGAGGAAAATTAACTGCACCAATGGTGGAACCGTTATCACTATAGCGTACCAGTTTTTCGGCTACTTCCATGCCGATATTTTCCTGGGCTTCGAGTGTATTCCCGCCTATGTGGGGCGTAAGTATTGCATTATCAAATTCCTGTAAAACCGAATTAAACTTTTCGGCTGCTGAAGCAGGCTCAACCGGGAATACATCGGCGGCAATTCCTGATAAGCGTCCTTTTCTGAGTGAATTTGCAACAGCGTTATATTCGACCACAGTTCCCCGCGATGCATTTATAAGCACTGAACCTGCTTTCATCAAATCCAGCTCAGAGTCGGCAATCATATTTCTGGTTTGTTCTGTTTCTGGAACATGTAAAGTAACAGCATCCGAAACCGTCAGCAATTCCTCAAGCGAAGTGCAGACAGTTGCTTTTCCAAGGCTAAGTTTCTTTTCAATATCATAATAGTAAACATTCATACCCATGGCTTCGGCCAGGATGGATACCTGCGAGCCTATATGTCCATAACCTACAATGCCAATGTTTTTGTCTCTCACTTCATAGGAATTTGAGGAGAGTTTTAACCACTCGCCACGGTGTGCGGCAGCACTTTTGGCGGGGACTTCGCGCATTAGCATGATGATTTCGGCAATCACAAGTTCAGCTACCGATCGTGTATTCGAAAAAGGAGCGTTGAAAACCGGGATACCCAGATGTTTAGCGGCACCAAGATCCACCTGATTGGTTCCAATACTGTAACAGCCTATCGCGAAAAGCTTTTTGGCTTTATGAAGAACTTCCTTTGTAAGTTGTGTTCTTGAACGAATGCCGATAATATGAATATTCTTTATTTTTTCCTCCAGTTCCTTTTCGTCCAGAGCGCCTTTATAATATTCAACATTGGTATAACCTGATTCGGTAAAGTATTTAACTGCAGACTGATGGATGCCTTCGAGCAGGAGTACATTGATATCTTTTTTATTGAAGGATAATTTCTTAACCATAGAACGGATTTAATCTGGAGAATTACTAAAAAAGGAGGAAGCTGGAATTTGTTTTTAAACTATCATTTTGATAATCAATTTCATGAAATAGAAAAAACCAATAAACTTCCGTTGAGTAAAATTAAGAATAAAAATCAAACAAAAGGTTCCCGAATCACAACTGCTATTGAACTCCTTTAAAATCAGCAAATCAATCGAGTAATGCAACGGAAAAAAAATTGCTTTTCCCGAAAGTAAAATTTTTATATGTTTACAGAAAATTATTTTCATGAAACTTAAGATTTTCTTTTTAGCCATAATTATGCTGTCCGGAATAATGCCAATTTTAAAAAGCCAAACTGTAAAAACACCCGTTAAAGTAGCCGTTATCGGGCTTACACATACTCATGTACACTGGATTTTAGGGCGCGAAAATCGTAATGATATTCAGATAGTTGCCATTGTTGAGCCAAACAGGGAACTTGCTGAAAGATACTCAAAACAGCATGGTTTCAGCATGGATATTGTTTTCAATACCATGAAAGAAATGTTTACCAAAACCAAGCCCGAGGTAGTAACGGCTTTTGGCACTATTTACGATCATTTAAAGGTGGTTGAGTTTTGCGCTCCACGGGGAATACATGTGATGGTGGAAAAGCCACTGGCAATCAGTTTGGAACACGCCGAAAAGATGAAAGCTCTTGCTCAGAAATATCATATCCATTTACTCACCAATTACGAAACCAGTTGGTATAGCTCGAATAAAAAAGCCTGGGAGTATGTAATTGAACAGAAAAAGGTCGGCGATTTGCTTAAAATTGTTTTTCATACCGGCCACCAGGGTCCGATTGAAATTGGATGTAATCCTGAATTTACAGATTGGCTTACCGATCCTGTTCTGAATGGCGGCGGTGCGCTTACGGATTTTGGCTGCTATGGTGCCGATATTGCTACCTGGCTTATGAAAGGTCAGAAACCAATATCCGTTTTCTGTACCACTCAGCAAATAAAGCCGGAAATATATCCCAAGGTTGACGACGATTGTACCATATTGCTTAGTTATCCTAAAGTGCAGGTTATTATACAGGCTTCGTGGAACTGGCCTTTTAACATAAAGGATATGGAAATATACGGGCAAAGTGGTTACCTGGTTTGCGAAGACAAAAATCATATTAACTACCGTTGGAAAAACCAGATTGAGGCCGTTGAAGAAATTATTCCTGATAATGAAGCACCTTACAATGATCCATTTGCATACCTGGCTGCGGTGGTAAGGAACGAAATAAAGCCGACTGCTTTTGATTTATCCTCTCTTGAAACCAATATGATAGTGATGGAAACACTGGAAGCGGCTAAAAAGAGTATGAAGAGGGGGAAGGTGGTAAAGTTGTAAGTTGTGTTTTATTAAAACCTGAATTTATTTTATCTCCTCAATCTTCCCTATAATCTTCGAAAGTGCCTCGCTTAGTTTTTCTTCGGGAGCAATAATGTTAAAATCGCCCCAGAAACTATTGTCGCTGTAAAACGACGCATCCGAAAATACAACATTGGGTTTTAGCACTTCCTGGCGAGGGAATTTCACCACGTTAGCGGTATCGATATGACAGGTGGCAAGTTCGAGGAAAGTGGTGAAATTATCGTAAGTCAAGTGCTTGCGCTGACGCGTTTTCAGCCTGAGATCGCAACGGACATGGTTGAGATAATATTTACCGTTGAAAGGTGTATAACTCACTGAGTAGCTAATTTTTTCGAGCTTCACGATAAGGTTTCGGCTTTTTTTAAGGATAAGGTTTTCGGCTGCCACATCAAGGTACTGCGGGTTTATTTCAAAATCAGCACCAAGTAATGCGTAAGTTTCCTTGTCGATATAGAGTGTTCCGGTGTAAAGGGCTTCGTTGATTCCCGGATTTTGAACAAAAGTAATGGCATAAGCATCACTTGAATTATTCGACACCAGGTCGGAATAAGTGAAGGTGTATTGAGCGGGCTGAGCTTGCCCGAGGAAATCGGGAACCGTTTTTACAATATCGAGTTGCAAAGCCGATAAAACTCCGCCCTTCAGCTTCAAAAACACAGTATCGTTTGGATTTGAGTTCTGAATTTTTCTTGATTTAAGCAATTTCACCTGGTCGGAAAAATCACCATGGTTGTACGTCGATTTATAAACTTTAAACACAGCCTCGGAATAACTGATATAGCGGTTGTTTTTCTGAACGCCCTCGCGGTAAAAGGAAGTAGTGTAAACAGGTTCGAGACTATTGTTGAGTTTCCGCTGATCCATGGCTTTTTCGACAATAATTTTAGGGTCGATGTAGCGGATAATAACTTCCTGAATGGAAATGATCCTCCGTTCGAGATAAATATCAACTTGTTGCTCTTTAATGAGCTGGATAGGAATACGCTGACTCATAAATCCCAGGTGCGAAACCAGCAGGAATGAACCGGGAAAGGTAGCCGGTACTTTCAGTTCAAAATACCCGTCGGCGTTGGTAATGGTACCAATCTTTTCCTCAGCAATGCCGATGGAGGCATAAGGTACGGCAGCTTTATTCTCGTTGTCAAAAATACGACCTTTGATCAGAATATTTTTTAAGGTATCCTGTGCAGGAACTGTCGGCAGGATCGGAATTACAGACTGCCTATCTTTATTGATCTTGTAAATCAGAATATGCTTCCCTATAACCTTGTAAGCAAGTTCAGGGTTGGCAAGTATATTGTCGAGTACCTGTTTCAGAGGCTCATTATCGGCAACCAGCTTTACCCTCTTATCGCTTTCAACAATCTGGCTGTCGTATATAAAAAGGCAATCCGCTTTGTCGGAAATAAGGTTAAGTGCTTCGTAAAGAGTGGTGCGCTGTTTCGGAATGCTAATATTTTTGCCAAGTAATGATTCCTGCGCTAAAGCCGAATTGACCGAAAGCAGCAAAAAGCCTGCACACCCGATGATAGCCGGAATAAAAGCTTTAAAAACGCAATAAGCCGGAAGCTTAGTTCCGTGCTGCGTTCTCCTTATTTTCTGATAATACAACAGACCCATTTATAGTTTGGCTTTTCAGGTTGAGGGTCACACAAATAAGTTCGGTCATAGTTGGAACAGTTTCATGATTAAATGTAACTGTAAGTTTCCGGTTTCCGGTTTCTTTTTCGGCTACTGCAAAGGTAGTATTGAAATTCCGGTTAAGCACACTAATAATATTGCCCAGCGATTCATCTTTAAAATGCATACGATGCCGGTACCAGGCATTGGAAGGGTTAAGCTCGTGTTTCGCTTTTACAAGATTGTTTTCGAAAGAAGTAACCTTTTCGCCAGCTATTACCAGTGTGGAATGCGAGGGATCTTTTTTCAGGGTAACCTTTACTTTTCCGCGGTCAACACACAGCTCAAAACTTTTATCATCCTGTGTCCTAACATTAAAAGCCGTACCAAGTACTTCGATGAGAGCCTCTTCGGTTTCGATAATAAACGGTTTATCCGGATTCGGGGCAATATCGAAAAAAGCTTCACCTTTTAGTGCCACGTTACGCGATCCTGTTTCAAATTCCGTGGGGAACGAGAACGATGAATTCTGTGCGATATAAATTACTGAACCATCAGTGAGGGTTTTAATCAGTGTATTTGCTTCGTTGGCAGTATTTAGCTGAACCATTTCCATTTTAGGCTCTCGGTTAAGCGAAGTAAAAATTACAATACCAATTCCAAAAAGAATTACTAAAACCGCGGCTACTTTCAGCAGATTTGGCAAAAACCTGCTTCTTTTGGCTATAGATGCCGGTATAAGGCTGTCGTTATACAGGCGGGTATGAAGTTTGTTCCATGCTTTGCCGGTATCAGGAACTTTAGTTTCTGTATATCCTTTCATGGCTGACCATTGTTTTTTCATTTTTTCGATATTGATTTTATCTTCTTCTGCAACAGCAGTTTCCACTTCAAAAACCAGCACCTCTGCTTCGCTCATTTCGCCGCTCAGGTATTTAGCGAGAGTTTCGGCTTGTTGCTGGCTTAGTTCATCTGTTTTCATGGTACTGGTTAATTTTGAGATGGTAAAAGATATTCGTTTGATTTGATCCGGAATTTCTCAGTTGCTCATTTTAAGTTCGTCGCCGGTAAATTCCTTTAGTGATTTCCGGAACAACTGCAGTGCCTTTCCCATATCTGCCTCTACTGTTTTCACCGAAATGGAAAGTATATCGGCAATTTCGCGGTATTTCTTCCCTTCAAACCTGTTCATCCTGAATATTCGTGAACAACGTTCGGGCAACTGTTGTAAGGTAATTTGTATTGCTTTGTTGAGTTCCTGTAATTCAACGTCTTCCTGATTTCCTGCCGGCATTACATCACGGTAATCGTTTAAAACCTGTTGTGTATAGGTTTGCTTTGCGGCCTGATTTTCGAGCTGGCGGAGCGCATTGTTTCGTATAGACTGATAGAGGTAAGCGTTAAGCAAGAGCTTCGGACTGAATGATTCCCTGTTTTTCCAGAAATTATAGAAAAACTCCTGCACAATATCTTCGGCTGCATCCATATCCTTCAAAATTTTATTGGCATGATGACACAACGGCTCATAATACTTTACAAAAAGATGTTCAAATACCCCGATGTCGCCACCTTGTATTTTCTTCTGTGTGTAGAAGTCGTTGAGATTCATTGATCAGGGGTTGGGGTTTGAAGAGTTCCGGGTTTGAAGAGTTTCGGGTTTGAAGCACTTCGACTCCGCTCAGTGTGACAAGTTTCGGGTTGGAAGCACTTCGACTCCGCTCAGTGTGACAAGTTTCGGGCAACAAAAGATTTTATTCGTTAATTCGTTCCTTTGCCTTGGCGTGATCTGGTTTAGTCGTGCTGTCGTGCAGTCGTGCAGTCGTGTCGTCGTTAAATTCGGGTTTGAAGAGTTTGAAGCACTTCGACTTCGCTCAGTGTGACAAGTTTCGGGTCTTGGAATTTGATTTTAGGTTTTGGATTCAGTCTGTGATACGTGGCATCGCTACTTACA
>JBBSDG010000215.1:0-7460 GCA_038249635.1 Bacteroidales bacterium
CTTCCTGACACTAAAGGGTATGGCTTTGGCAAAATGGTTGTATGGCTGTGAAATTTATATTTTTAAGCTTTGTTTTGCGGAAGATATTAAACCACGGAGGCACGGAGGGCATAGAGGTTTTATATATTTTATGAAACTGAAACAGAGATTACGCATAACCCCGACTTTCGTGAAATTTATTCTCTGTGTTTCTCTGTGGTTTCCGTGTCTCCGTGTTAAGAAGAGAATTTTTTAAAAAAGGCTGTAATTTAGTGTTGCTCTTACCTCCTGGTCCCAGAGCGTTCGGGTAGTCTTTTTGGGATTACTTTCGGTAACTTCATAAGTATACTTTATATTATCGAATCCAAACTGTCCAATGAACGAAAGACTCAGCCGCAATTTTTCCGAAATATAGTAATATGCATTAAAACGCGGGCCGGTATTGCCATAAAATCTATTTTGAAAATCTTCTTTTTCCTGTCTTGAATCTCCATCCATTTCATTGGCCCATGCACTCATTAACCACCAATTAAAAGTTAGCCAGGTTCGTGAGGTTGGATAGTATCCGAATCCATAACTTGCATCAATTTTCAACGATGGAACTGAACCAACATAATAATTGGTCTCAGTTGCTGAATTAGGATATGATACTTTTTGATATTCAACCTGTTGTTGCATTCCAACTCCGATTTTCAGGTAAGATGATTTCTGCCACCTGAGACTTACTGGCTTTTCGCAGTTAATTCCGGCAACCACAAATAAACCAGCAGGCGACTGATGTTCAGTTGTTTTCGTGTAATTCACCGATGGGTCAATAACCTCATTGTAACGATATTCGTAATTATATCCATAATTTGCTTCTATTCCGGTGAATAAGCGCCGCCCGCTATACCTTACCGGATTATTGGCATAATTCCAGTTATCGTTCAATGAGGTGAAATAGGTTGCATCGGTAGCGCCGGAGATATTATTCTTCTGCAGAAATGAATCAATAACAGTAATTTCGGCAATTTTCCTCAACCTGTCGTCGAAAAAGCGTTTGTATTTTAGCGAAGTAATTACCCGGGCAAGGGCAAGTACATCTTCGTTCGAAGCTAACCTATTTTCGCGGCTCAGCTTTTGCAGATCATCAAGAATATACATGGCAAGTCTTGCATCCTGAACCTGTTCAATGCGGCCTTTGCCAACCAACAATGCTAAAGCCATATTCAGATCGAGCTGTTTGCGCTCATCCTCAGATTGATAAGTAATAGTACCCGAAGTCTTTCGGTTACCACTGGCAGTGCTGAAATAATTATTGCACTTTACCGAACCATTCACTTCGAAATAGTTTTGTTTTTCACTAAAAAATCTTTTCAAGCCAAAGAAATTCAGATTCTCTGAATGATTGAAATTATTGGATTCACTTGCGTAAGTATTATCACTATAAATAGCGTTATTTGTAAATGAACCTATCCCCACATTAAACGTAGAACGTAATTCGGTTTGTGTTTTGGGCGAGTTTATATAAAGTGAATATGCTGCACCTACTGATGAATTCAGTGAAAAACTATTTGACTCCAACTTGTCTGTGGTGTTGACATTGTTAATCATAAACCCGCTGTTTAACCCAAAATTAAGGTCCAACGCCTGATAGAAGTAATTCGGATTTTTGTAATCCGATAGTTTAAATGTTGAGTCCTGCGCAACGGAAGATTTTGCAGAAAGTACAACCAAGGCAATAAGAAGCAGTGCAATCAGTCTGATCTTTTTCATACTCAAAAAATTATAAGGTTAACAATGGATGGATAATTTGTGAATCTTCAGTTAATCAATAGTCCAGAATAACACTGAAAACTTAAAAATTCATATCAAAGGTCAAAAGTAAAAACTTTTGGTTGCGTTGAAAAAATATTTTAACAGATTTTATGATCCTTTTACCGATCATAAACGACGTTTTGTATATTTCGGCTGCTGTTTTTGTGTTGGTAATGAATTAAATTACATCTTTGTTAATTGATAAAATTCCATTTCCCGTAGATTCCAATTGACAAGATAAAATAACCAATAACCCAAAATCAAAACCAAAATGAAGAAAACCACCTTCACATTGTTTAGCAGCATGTTGGCAACGCTGCTTCTTGCCGTTATTATGTTTTCAGGTTCCGGCACTTTTGCACAGGATGCCAAGGCTAAAAATGATACAAAAGAGCCTGCAAAGCAGGAAACTAAGTATGCCAGGTCAAAACCAGCTGCTTCAAAGAAGTCCATAAACAAAAAGGAAACTGCCAAAGCGGAAACCAAGTCCGACACATTGAAAACCGACAATTTCGGCGGATTAAAATGGCGCTCCATTGGCCCTGCATTAACATCAGGCCGAATAGCCGATTTTGCCGTTAATCCTGCCAATCATAGTGAGTGGTATGTTGGAGTAGCCTCCGGGCATGTTTGGAAAACCATGAATAATGGAACTACTTTCGAGCCTGTATTCGATAATTATGGCTCTTATTCAATAGGGATTGTGGTAATGGATCCCAATCATTCGAATGTGGTTTGGATCGGCACTGGCGAAAATAACCACCAACGTGCTTTAGGCTATGGCGATGGAGTTTATAAAACCACCGATGCCGGCAAAACATGGAAAAATATGGGCTTGAAGGAATCACGCCAGATTGGTGGAATTGTTATTGATCCGAAAAACAGCGATATTGTGTATGTTGCTGCCGAAGGTTCGGTTTGGGGTCCGGGTGGTGAACGTGGGCTATATAAAACAACCGATGGTGGCAAAACCTGGAAAAAAATTCTCGAAATAAGCGAAAATACAGGTGTGAACAATATTCTGATGGATCCACGTAATTCAAATGTCCTTTATGCTACAAGTGAGCAAAGACGCAGGCATGTGTTTACAAAAATCGGTGGCGGTCCCGAAACTGCCATTTATAAATCAACAAATGCCGGCGAAACCTGGGATAAACTTACAAGTGGAATTCCCACTGTTGATAAAGGAGGTATAGGTTTGGCAATATCTCCCGTTAATCCTGATGTAGTGTATGCTATTATCGAAGCTGCTGAAGACGGTAGCGGGTTTTATCGCAGCAATAACCAGGGAGCTACCTGGCAGAAAATGAGCAGCCATTCGGCACAAGGCCAGTATTATAATGAAATTGTTTGCGACCCTTTGGATGTTGAAAAAGTGTACTCAACTGAAACAGTTTCGCAAGTTACTGTCGATGGAGGCAAAACCTGGCAAGCTATAGGGAACAATAAGCGTCATGTGGATGATCATGCTATTTGGATTGACCCCAATGATACAAAACATTTGATGATAGGTGGCGATGGAGGTATTTATGAATCATTCGATGCCGGTAAAGAGTATATTTTTAAATCAAATCTTCCGGTTACGCAGTTTTACAGGGTTCAGGTCGATAATTCGGAGCCATTCTACTACGTTTATGGTGGCACACAGGACAACAACAGCCTTGGCGGGCCATCCCGCAATTTTTCGCGTTCAGGTGTAACTTCCGATGAGTGGTTCCCTACAAATGGTGGTGATGGATTCTTTTCACAGATTGATCCTGAAGATCCGAATATTGTGTATGCCGAATCGCAATATGGCGGTATGGTTCGTTACGACAGGAAAAGTGAAACGGCAATTGATATCCGTCCCGAACCCCGCAAAGGCGAAGACACCTATAAATGGAACTGGAATACGCCACTTATCATCAGTCCTCATTCGCATACCAGGTTGTATTGTACTGCCAACAAAGTATTCCGCAGTGACGACCGGGGCAACACCTGGCAGGTTATCAGTGATGATCTTACAGCGAAAATAGATCGCAATTCCTGGCCGGTAATGGGTAAATACTGGCCTATGAAAGCGGTGCAAAAAGATATAAGCACTTCACTTTACGGTACAATTGTGTCTTTTGAAGAGTCGCCGGTGAAAGAAAACCTTTTGTTTGCCGGTACTGACGACGGATTGATTCAGATGACTGACGACGCAGGTAAAAACTGGGTTAAAACAGATAAATTCCCGGGAGTTCCTGAAAATACGTATGTGAGCGATATTCAACCTTCAAAATTCGATGCAAATGTTGTATTTGCCTCTTTCGACAATATCCTCCGCGATGATTTTACTCCTTACGTTTATAAAAGTGCAGACAAAGGCCGCACCTGGGTGTCAATTGCCGGGAATCTGCCGAAAAACGGAACCGTTCACAGTATTCAACAGGATCATGTAAACCCCGATCTTCTGTTTGCCGGGACTGAGTTTGGCTGTTTCTTTACTGTTGACGGTGGCAAAGCCTGGATACAACTTAAATCGGGTATTCCAACAATTCCGGTGAGAGATATTGCTATTCAGAAACGCGAAAACGACCTGGTTATAGCTACTTTTGGCCGAGGTTTTTATATTCTCGACGATTACACTCCGTTGAGAACCTTCAATAAAGAAATACTCGAAAAGGATGCATACCTTTTTCCTGTAAAAGATGCGCTCATGTTCCCTCAAACCAGAGGCGGAGGACAAAGTGGTTCGATGCCATATGTTGCCAAGAATCCTGAATTCGGAGCTGTTTTTACTTATTATCTCAAAGAAAAACTTGCGCCTAAAACGTTGAAGGAAAAACGGGAGGAAAAGGAAGGTGAACTATTCAAAAAGGGTGAAAAAATTCCTATGCCAACGCCCGATGAACTGCGTGCTGAAGAAAATGAACTTCCGTCGTATGTAGCATTTACTATTGCCGACGAAAACGGAAATGTTATCCGTACGATAAAAAAAGCTCCTGCATCGGGTATTCAAAGGCTTGTTTGGGATATGCGAAGCCAATCGACCCGCGCTATTGAAGCCGGCGAAAAATTTGATCCAATGGCCGATAATGGAGGCGGATTGCAGGTTGCTCCCGGCAAGTATAAAGTATCTGTTAGCCTCACAATTGGTGATCAGTCAAAATTAATCGCTGGCCCCGAAACATTTACATGTAAAGTAATCGGAAGCACCTCATTTCCTGTCAAGGACAGGGCTGCCCTGGTTGGCTTGTATAAAAAAGTTACCAATTTGTCGAATGCCGTAAATGGCACTGAATCATATGCCGAGGGTTTATATAAACGTGTACGAACCATTGAACAGGCTTTGGCTGCTTTACCAGTTCCTAATGACGGAATGAATAAGAGATCGAAAGATATAGTATCACAGCTCGATATAATTTTGAATCAAAAGTTCAACCGGAAATCGAATGTGCCAAGCGACGAAGAAAATCCGCCTTCACCGGTTACACTGAATTCGAGGTTGGGAACCATGACGTCATTGTTGTGGACTGCCACTTCAGAACCCACGCAAACACAAATGGATGCCTACAATATTCTCAATGAGGAATTCCCGCCTATATATGAGCAGATTAAGAAATTGGGGGAAACAGATATTCCGGCTCTGGAAAATGAACTAAATAAAATAGGTGCTCCACTTACACCCGGAAGGCTACCGGTTTGGAATAAATAGCATGCCCGCTTATTCGGCAAAATAAAAAAGGGGACCGTTATCGGATCCCCTTTTTTGTTCGTAATCGGATAAATTATCCTACCATGGAATACTTCCTTCCTCCGGATATTCCTTTGCGGTACAGATAGATCCCTGTTTCGGTGATATGATATTCTATTTTCTGAGCAACTCCGGTTTCATAATCAGCGGCTTCGAGCAGCATATATCCCTCGCCTGATGCTTCATCAATGTATTCACGGGCTTCTTCTAATACTTTCGTTGCTTTCGTTTCGAAGTGTTCGCGCGAAAGTAAATATTCCTGATCCGGATTATTTCCTTTTTGCAGAACAAATCCCAGGCTCTTTACACGTGAAATTCGTTTGCTGTCGTCCTGGCTTACTCTGGTTTTATATTCATTCCAATTGAGGTAGTGAAAACCTGTTTCGAGCAGGCAAAGTAATGTCAGCATGGGTGCAACGCTGTCCATGTAGGATTCATCCCACAAAAGAAGGTCAATTTCCGAAGTCCGGCTTTTCCAATCGAGGACTTTATCATTAATCATGCCTATTTTAACTCCTTTGTATTCAATTATATAATAGAAGTTTTTAAAGGTATAAATGCTGTCAATCCATTCCTGCACATTGTTCGGAGTGTTTTCTGCGGATTCATCCGATGGAATTTCGTCCTTAGGGTAGAACTTCTGACTTACAAATTCAATATCCTGCTGCCTGAGCAGGCTTAACGTAATTCCGTATTTACTGATTTTCATTTAGTAGTATTTTCTAAAAACTTCCTTTTGTGTTTGATGCTCAATGCAATACTGTTACTTATGCTGCTTTGGGCTGTTCGTTGTAAGCGACATGAAAAGTAGTTGTTTTAAACCATTTATTTTGAATAAAGTTCTGCTATTTGCTTTGGTCGGGTAAATTACACCCGGTTTAATTTTCCAACAATTTCCTCCATGTAATTGGTAAGGCTAACAAATTGAGCAACACTCAACTGTTCAGCGCGTTTACCGGCAAATTCGCCGTTGTAATCTCCAAGAGGTTTCAAAGCATTGTGAAGTGTTTTCCGACGCTGGTTGAAAGCCGTTTTTACCACTTGTAAAAGAAATTTTTCGCTACAGCCTAATTCTTTGGTCTGATTTCGTTGTAACCGGATAACAGCCGACTGAACCTTTGGAGGCGGAACAAAAACACCGGGATCAACGGTAAAAAGATATTCAATATCGTACCAGGCCTGCAATAAAACGCTAAGTATGCCATAATCCTTTTTTCCCGGAGGCGCTGCAATACGAACCGCTACTTCTTTCTGAAACATACCAACTGCTTCGTTTACCTGTTCGTGATTTTCGAGAACCCTGAACAGGATCTGGCTCGAAATATTATACGGGAAATTACCGATTACCGAAAATTGTCCATCAAAATGACTTGCGAAATCCATCCTGAGTATATCGGCTTCTACCAATCCATCACCCAACTGAGGGTAATTTATGCGAAGGAATGCCGCCGACTCACGATCTACTTCAACGGCAACAAACTTTTCGAAATTCTGTTGTAGCAGATATTTAGTCAGCACACCGGTTCCTGGTCCAACTTCAAGTACTTGTTTAGTTGATGACGACAGGCTTCCGGCTATTCGGGCAGCTATGTTTTCGTCTTTCAGAAAATGCTGTCCCAGGTGTTTTTTAGCTCTTACTTCGTACACGGGCGGAGGGGTTTGGGTTTAGGATTTATCTTTTTGTTCAATACTTCGCGTTCAATACTTCGTGTTCAAATGCTTCGTGTTCAGGGCTGGAGCCGTTAAAAGAAAGAAGCACTGATAAGAGGAGAAATAGAAGATCTTCATTTATTAGTTGAATGTGTTAATTCTTCTCATTTTAAAAATAGGTGATAAAGAATTAGATTTTTTTATTTCTTAGACTTTGGCTTCAGCTCCGCTCTCGCTGTTGTGGCTTCGGCTCCGCTCAGCCACCGTCCACCTTTAGTACAATTTTTCTTCGGTGGTTGAGCGGAGCCGAAACTAC
>JBBSDG010000216.1:0-7419 GCA_038249635.1 Bacteroidales bacterium
AAATGAAGGTCGCCCGGATTTTCCCTCACTTTACTTAAAATGGTCATAAATCCATCAATAGCGTTTCCATCTCCAACGGCACCTAAAGCAAAAAATGCAGTAATAAGTCCACCGCCTACAAGAAAAACCACTTGAAGCACATCGGTCCAGGCCACGGCTTTAAGCCCTCCATAAATAGAGTAAATTCCGGCAAAAATCATTAAGCCGGGCACACCATAAATCATAGGTATCCCGAGAATCTGCTGCATGGCAAGTGCTCCCAGCCAGGCTACAGAAGTTAAGTTGACAAATACGTAAACCAAAAGCCAAAAAAATGAAAAGAAGAAGCTTACACCTTGCCCATAACGTTCTTTGGCCAATTGTGGCATAGTAAATATTTTCTTTTCAATCATTTGCGGGAGTAGAAACTTGGCTACCAGAATAAGTGTAATGGCTGCAATCCACTCGTAAGCTGCAATGCCCAATCCAATCCGGAAACCGGAACCCGACATTCCGATAAAATGTTCGGCTGAAATGTTAGCTGCAATCAGGGATGCCCCTATGGCCCACCACGAAAGGGTGCCTCCTGCCAAAAAATAATCTTTCGAATCCTTTTCCTCACCTTTCTTTGTTCTTGAAAGCCAAAGACCTAAGCTTACAATTAGAATTGCATAGCCTATAAATATTGCGTAATCAATTGCTGTAAATCCTGCATTCATATGTTGTAGGTATTAAGAGTTAATTTTATGATTGTAGTAAACATCGTTGGAGCGAAGCTCCCGCTTGAACTCACGAATGTTGGTATCGTTGTCTATAATAATAAACTCAAAACCAATCATTTCGGCAAAGTCCTCCATATATTCGGTGTTTAATGCCATACTAAAGCTGGTATGGTGAGCGCCACCTGCTAAAATCCAGGCATGAGCACCAATTTCGAGATTAGGTTCAGGAACCCATAAAGCACGGGCAACAGGCAATTTCGGGAGTGATTCAGGCTTAATCACGGTAACCGGGTTAACAATCATACGCATACGTCCGCCCATATCAACCAAGGTAGCATTGATTCCCTTTCCTACAGGAACATTAAATACAAACCGTGCCGGGGCATCTTTACCTCCAATTCCAAGCGAATGCACTTCAATGCTTGGTTTGCTTTCAGCTACCGAAGGGCAAATTTCCAACATGTGGGCACTCAGTACAGCCGGTTGTTTGGGGTCCAAATGGTAGGTATAGTCTTCCATAAACGAGCAACCACCTTTTAAACCCTGCGACATAACTTTCATAATGCGCACCATGGCCGATTGTTTCCAGTCGCCTTCGGCACCAAAACCGTAACCTTGCTCCATCATTCGTTGCGATGCCAGTCCCGGTAATTGTTTTAAACCGGTCAGATCTTCGAAGTTTGTGGTAAATGCTTTGTAGTTGTATTTATCCAGGAAGCGTTTCATGCCAATTTCGATTTTCGCCTGGTAACGGATATTCTCCAATTCTTTGGTTACTATGGTATATTTGGCTTTATACTCAACCATCAGTTCATCAACCTCGGATTCAGTAACAGCATCAACACTTTCCACCAAATCTCCTACTCCATGATAATTAATTTGCCAACCCAGTATTATTTGAGCTTCCACTTTATCGCCCTCGGTTACAGCAACTTCGCGCATATTGTCGCCAAACCGGCAAATCTTTAGACTTTTCGATTCGTTGTACCCCATAGCAGCGCGGGTCCAGACGGCAATTTTGTCCACTACTTTTTCATCCTGCCAATGGCCAACCACCACCTTTCGGTTCAATCGCAAACGGGTACAAATAAAGCCGAATTCCCGATCGCCATGAGCCGATTGGTTCAGGTTCATGAAATCCATGTCAATTTCATTCCAGGGAATGTCGCGGTTAAACTGAGTATGCAGATGTAAGAACGGTATATTGAGGACACTCAACCCGCCTATCCACATTTTTGCCGGCGAAAAGGTATGCATCCAGGTTATCAGACCGATGCAATTTTTATCGGTAGTAGCAGCCAGACAAATATCATAAATTTCGGTAGGCGTTGTTACTACAGGCTTAAATACAATTTTTACCGGTATTTTAGCCGATGCGTTTAATGCGTTGGCAATGATTTCGGAGTCAATATCCACTTGTTTAAGGGTTTCTTTTCCATACAAATGCTGACTTCCGGTTACAAACCATACTTCTGATTCTTTAGATTCTTTCATTTTATTTAAGTTTATTTTGTGTGTTCATATGATTAATTCAGGATACTCTGGTAGTTATTCTGCTGAAGTGTTTCTTTGTATTTATCCTCATCGAAAAAATACAAGCAGTTGGATTTCAGGTTTATTTCAGGACGATCTCAAGACCAACAACGGATTTTGATGGCATGGTAACAACGAGTTGGCTGCCGTTTGATTTGAAGCCTTCGAATTTTGCAGGAGCAACTTTTTGAGCCACTCCAAAATTGTTGTAGCTATTCATAACTTATACTTCCGTTGATTCCTTGATAAGCTGCTCTTTCTTTACTTTCAACTGGAACAGGAATCCCTGTTCAGCAAACTTCTGGTATTTCTTATGGTCGAACTTGTAATAAAAAGCGCCTTTTTTGGATGAGTCCTTGTCCTTTTCATCAAGTTTTATCAGCAAACCAGTTTCGAGAATCTGTTTCCTGAAATTCCGTTTGTCGAGCTGTTCCTGGCAGATGCTTTCATAGAGCGATTGCAGTTGAGGCAATGTGAACTTTACGGGCAGGAGTTCAAATCCTATGGGTTCGTGGGCGATTTTTCTACGCAAGGCAATCATTGCTCTTTCAACCATTTTTGAATGATCGAAAATCAACTGTGGTATCTTGTGTATCGAAACCCATTCGGCTCCATGTTCTTCGGCCAGTTTCCGGTCATTATCATTGATCTTGATCAGGGAATAATAAGCTATCGAAACAGTTCTGGCTCCGGGATCGCGTTCAACTTCGCCAAAACTGTGCAGCTGCTCCATGTAAATATTCGAAAGCCCGGTAAGTTGATTGAGTATTCTATAGGCAGCTTCGTCGAGGCTTTCTGCATTCCCTAAAAAACCTCCCATCAGCGACCACTCCCCCAAAGCCGGCTCAAACCTGCGTTTTAGCAGCAGAAGTTTCAGCTCACCTTCATCAAATCCAATGATTATGCAGTCGAGTGCAAGCAGGTGATGATCATGTTCCTCGTAATAGCGAGTCATAACTGTTTGTTATTTAGATACTAAGCATTCCAGTTGCAACAAGTGTAATTACTACACTTAAATCGGCTAATATACATATTTTTTGTTCTGGTTGTAATTTGTTGAAAAAATTATTATTTCAGTAAATCACGGAGCTACAGGTAATTGTAAGGATGGTCTTCTGAGAAAACTCATTATACTTCGAATCTTCGAAAATTGAATAAATAAAGATGAGTGAGATCTGCTTTTTGTTATGAAAGCTGTTGAAAGCAGTTCTATCTCTGTGTAAATTCGCGAAATCTTTAGCAAAACAAAATAATTAAGGGTTGAATAGGTACAAAATTCATACTTTAGCTACTCTTTTTTCGCTGTGAATTTACCAACCTAAAGCTACCTATTATTTCACCTTTATGAAACAGACATTTTTATTAGCATTCTTTTTTGCATTATTGCTTTCTGTTACACAGGCACAGACAGCTCCACCTTACTGGACTGATATAGTAGCGTTTAAGAAACTGGATTCCATTCAGCAGCCTCCGGCTCACCCCATTCTATTTGCAGGAAGTTCATCATTTACCAGATGGACGGATGTAAACTCCTATTTCCCTGGTTATGTCATCATCAACCGCGGATTTGGCGGTTCAACGCTATTGGATCTCATCAGGTATTCTTATGACGTAATCATCCCGTATCAGCCTAAACAGGTTGTAATATACTGTGGCGAAAACGATCTGGCTTATTCCGACTCGGTAAAAGTTGCTGATGTTGTAAAACGCTTTAAAACGTTGTTTGGAATTATCCGGTTGAATTTGCCGGAAACCGTAATCAACTATGTTTCAATAAAGCCCAGCCCTCAACGACAAAGTATAAGAGGCAAGGTTATTGAAACGAATAAGGAGATTAGGTTATTTATGAAAAAACAGAGAAATGCCGGTTATATTGATGTGTTTTCGCCCATGCTTGACGCAGCCGGAAATCCAAAAGAGTATCTTTTCCTGGAGGATAGCCTTCATATGAAACCTGAAGGATATGCGATCTGGAAGGAGATAATACTTCCTTATCTGGTGAGATAATTTCATTAAAAATTATCTGCTCTGTATAAAAGGACTATTGCAGAGAAATACCCTATAGTTTCTTCCTCCTGCTCATCATTGGAACCAGCAACATCGGCAATCCGAAAATGAGCATTAATATTCCGGTCCAGAGATTAATATTTCGACCGAGTGAACGGGCATATAATTCAGTATCATTCATAGTAAAAACACCGAAAAAAGCCAGGATCACTCCTAAAATGATGAACAAAAGCCCTATGGGAATCCGAATATCCATATCCATAATTGTGCCTCCTACCAGAAAATGATTGTTAATGTTATACTTATTGCACCAATGATTACGGCCATTACAACCGGTTTTTCGTACCATACAACTCCGGGTTCATCATAGGTTTTTGGCGTAAGCTAATAAACCAGCCCACGTAGATCGTCATCGGTTTTAAAATGTTTTGTTAAGATCTTCATTATCACTGTAACCACAAAACATGATGGCTTAATCTATCAGACCCAGGGTAAAATTTTCGACCATTCGTTTAAACTTTATCAGATTTCAAAGATAAACTCTTTCATTAATTTTCTTAAATTTTGAATTAAAAGTGTATGAATTACAATTATTGCGGTAATAATAAGGTTTTGGGTATTAAAATTTCGTAACAGATCCGGCTACCATTGATGGAATTACAGAATGAAAAGAGGTTTCTGATAAATTAGTTGGAATTTTACCAAAGCTACTTTCCATAAAAATAACGTATCTTTGTAAAATCTATAAACACATCACATTAATTCATAACAATATGTCAGATAAAGTGTTACAAAAAGTGGCCCCCGGTGTTGTAACCGGCGATGGCGTTCAGGAAATTTTCCGCATTGCAAAACAAAACAAATTCGCTCTTCCGGCGGTAAATGTTGTTGGAACCGATTCGATCAACGCTGTTTTGCAGGCTGCCAAAGAAGTTAATTCTCCTGTTATTATTCAGTTTTCGAATGGCGGTGCTCATTTTTATGCAGGAAAATTCCTGAGTAACGATGGTGAAAAAGCAGCTATTGCAGGTGCTGTTTCGGGTGCAAAACATATTCATGCCATGGCTGAATTGTATGGCGTTCCGGTTATTGTTCATACCGACCATGCTGCCAAGAAACTTCTGCCGTGGATTGATGGCCTTTTAACTGCTGGGGAGAAACATTTCGCCCAACGTGGTAAACCCTTATTTAGCTCGCACATGCTTGATCTTTCGGTTGAATCACTTCACGAAAATCTGGAAATCTGCAAAAAATACCTTACCCGCATGAGCAAGATGGGCATGACTCTCGAAATTGAACTCGGTGTAACCGGTGGCGAAGAAGATGGTATTGATAATTCAGATGTTGACAGTTCAAAATTATATACACAGCCCGAAGATGTAGCTTATGCATACGAGGAACTGATGAAGATCAGCGACAAGTTCACCATTGCTGCTTCATTCGGCAATGTTCATGGGGTTTACAAACCTGGTAATGTAAAACTCTCGCCGATTATTCTTAATAATTCGCAGAAATATGTTGAGAAGAAATTCAACCTGCCGGCACAGCCACTTAATTTTGTGTTTCACGGAGGATCAGGTTCAACCAAGGAGGAAATTCATGAGGCAATCTCTTATGGCGTTGTAAAAATGAATATAGATACTGATACCCAATGGGCAACCTGGAAAGGTATTATGGATTTCTATAAGAAAAACGAAAGTTATCTGCAGGGTCAGATTGGCAATCCGGAAGGGGATGATATGCCGAATAAAAAATACTACGATCCCCGCAAATGGCTTAACGAATCGCAAAAGACGCTTATCCTTAGGGTTAAAGAAGCTTTTTCGGATCTGAATTGCCTCGACAGGAATTAATCTGCCGGTTAGTTATACATAAAAAAGCTCCTTAACGGAGCTTTTTTATGTTTCTTTTTTTCTTTTTTTTCATATTTCTCCTTGTCCCCATTTCTCCTTGTCCCCATTTCTCCTTGTCCCCATTTCTCCTTGTCCCCATTTCTCCTTGTCCCCATTTCTCCTTGTCCCCATTTCTCCTTGTCCCCACTTCCCCATGTCCCCATTTCTCCTTGTCCCCTTGTCTCTCCTTTTCAGGGAAACAACTACTGTGAAAACTAAAACTATCGTGTCGAAATCTGCATTGTATCAAACGGATTGATACTAAGAACAGGGTAAGGCGAATTGTTAACCATCTGCTGTGCATAGGGTCCAACAAGCAGGTTAAAAGGACTGGTTTCCTGTTCGGTCATAATGCTGATAAGGTTGGCTCTTATGCGCTTTGCATATTCAATGGTTCCTGTTGTCAGATTATCACAGCTTAAAACATCGCGATAATATTTTATACCTTCTTCCTCGAGGTAGGTGCAAACCTGGTCGGTATAAAGATCAACCCGTCTTTGTATGCTTTTGTATTTGGAAGCATAAATGGAAAGCACATAAATTTCGCATCCGAACAGTTGGGCGAGGTAAGTCGTGAAAGGAACTTTTTGCCTGGTGTCGATGGTGCTGTCAACAGGCATGAGGATGACTCTCATTTCGTTTTTTGGATCTACTCCGGATCTTAATGTGATAACCGGGCAGGGCGATACAGATATGAGTTTGTTGGCGTTGCTGCCGATCCAGAACTGCTCGAAGCCTGATATACCATGGGTTCCCATGATAATACACAGGCTTTCCATTTCCTTTGCCTCGTCGATGATTTCGCGATAAACTTTTCCTTCGCGTATCACAAAATCAATTGTTGAATCAGGAAGCTCAGGGGTGTACTTATCAACGAGTTTAGTAAATTGTTTTCTGATTTCGTCAATCAATTCCGAGGAAGAATCAGAATAAATGGTGGTTTTTGTTACACTAGGATTATTTACCCAAATCATGTGTATATCCAGCGCTCCACGTGAAGCAATAGAAACGGCATGCTCTAGCGCATTTACTGAACAGTCGGAAAAATCGATTGCAGCAATAATATTGGCCATATACTATTTAGTTTACAGGTTTGACAGAATTTAGGGAACTCTAAAATAATGAAAGTAGGGTAGTAAAACAATTTGTTTTAATCTGGTAAAAGTAACGTAATTTTTGTATTCCAAGTATGTTCGTGGTCTAATTATTTCTTTAAATGTGCAAAATGGCAGGTTTTAACACCTTTCCGGTTAATATTTCCAAAGCAAATCAGGATGTGCCATTAC
>JBBSDG010000217.1:0-7413 GCA_038249635.1 Bacteroidales bacterium
CGCATACAGTTATGGCAAAAGGTAATTCTTTGGCCATTGCCGGTAGCTGAGAAAGGAAATCATTTGTGTTCATAAGCTGAATTTTCAAGATTAATCGCAAAAATAGCTTTATTCCGTTTGCGAAATTAAATAAAGTTGTATATTTGCACCCTCCAAACGGCCCCGTAGCTCAACTGAATAGAGTACCACACTACGGATGTGGGGGTTCCAGGTTTGAATCCTGGCGGGGTCACTTTTAAAATACGGAACACCTAAAAGCATTGAATTTTAGGTGTTTTTTATTTTTTACACAATCAAATTTACATACATTTTTTATTTCTCCTGCCTATGAGCTTTGTTTTCATATAGTCCAGATGGAATATTTACTACTATACACCGATCATCAATTAATGGCAAATACGATAACTATACTAAAAAGGAATTTGTTAGACATTGTCCCAAAAAATGGAATCAAAAAAGCCAATGTAATTATAAAATAGGTTTTATTAACAGTGAAGCAATGGCTCAAAAGTGCTGATGAAATGGATATTCCTGAGGAATAAATACAATTTATCTGCAATCTAATCCTGCACTAATGCTAGCTGCAAAAAGGAAAGTACCATCCACTTGTTCTTCTTTATTGATTTTAAATTTTATCTTTAAATCTTACACTACTGCTTTTAAAGAATTGAACTGCTCATCAAAAGAAAGGTGTGCGATAAAAATATTTGAAGCACTCATTGGTTTTTTTACAAATGCGCAAATAAAATCCTCTCATCTCATTCCCTTTATCTATCTGTGGATATGATTCTCATTATCCTCATATCTCCATCTCGCAGTCTCTCATTCTCTCATTCTCCAGGTCCCTCAGGCCTTCAGTTCCTCACTCCATCACTCCATCACATTTACTTCTTTTTCCTCTTTTTCCTATTCTTCTCCTCTTCCTCGGCATCGCGGAGCAAGGTTTTCCAGTCCGATTTGGTTTCGGCGGTAAAGGCAAGGGTTTCTTTGTAATCCTGACCTTTGATTTCCATTACTTCAACCGGTTTTCCGATATATTCTTCGATTTCTTCGAGCAAAGGTTTTTCGTCCTTGCTGCAGAATGAAACAGCAATACCTTTTTTATCGGCTCGTCCGGTGCGGCCCACACGGTGAACATAGTTTTCGGGTTTTTCAGGAATATCGTAATTTACTACGAAATCAACATTGGGAATATCAATTCCTCTCGCGCTTACATCGGTGGCAATCAGAATTTTAAACTCGCCGCTTTTAAATCGTTTCATTACCAGGAGCCTGTCAATCTGTTCTTTATCACCATGAATGGTTTCGCATTTGATATTAAGCTTTTCCATGGCAAGGCTTACGCGTTCGGCACGCACTTTTGTGCGGACAAACACCACGATTTTGCTATCCGGATTTTCATTTACCAGCCGTTCGAGGAAAAACCGTTTATCGTCCATCTCAATAAAAGCCACACAATGATCTATATTCCGGGCTACAGGATCTTTAGGTGAAATCTGAATACGGATTGGGTTGGTTACCAGCGAATAGGCTACTTTTTTAATATATGGATTTATGGTTGCCGAGAAAAAAAGTGTCTGCCTTGTACGAGGAAGTTTTTTTACAAGCTGCTGAATATCATTCACAAAACCCAGGTCAAGCATATGGTCGGCTTCGTCGAGGATGAGTATTTCTATTTGGCTCAGGTCGAGATGGCCCTGGCTCACCATGTCAAACATACGGCCGGGAGTTGAGATAATAATGTCAACACCTTGTTCAAGTCGGGCAATCTGCGGGTCCTGTTCAACGCCACCCATCAGACAGAAAACCTTAACCCTGGTATGTTGGCAAAGCGCCTGGAATACTTCGGTAATCTGCAACGCCAGTTCGCGTGTGGGAACCATTACAAGACAGCGGACGCCGTTGCTGCGGCTCGAAAACTTTTTTTCGTGCAGCATATTGATAACAGGAATGGCAAAGGCTGCGGTTTTCCCGGTGCCGGTCTGGGCGATGGCAAGTACATCGTCGCCATGCATAATCGGGCCTATACTTTTATACTGTATATCCGTAGGGCGGCGAAAACCCGAATCCGCAATGCTTTGTTGTATTTCAGGGGCAAGATTGTATTGTTCAAATTTCATAGTAAAGTCTTAAAGGCTGCAAAGATACGCAGGGAAAGCGAGTAATCAGGAGTTTATTGGCAGGGATAAAACACAAGAACTGCTTTCATTGTAAATTCAACCTTCTGCATTGGTTTATTTCTCAATTATCACGATTTCATTCTTCTTCAATATCAACTACTCCAAACAAATAGTAAGAGTTGAAATATTACCTTTTGACTATTTGTAAATAAACATTGAATCTAACTCCATCAAATTCATGTTTTCCGGCAAGGATAAGAAGCTTCATGTTAAAAATAATGCCGCTGTAACTGTCCGCGAAATGGAATTTTCCATCCGTATTAAGGATAAGGATTCTGCTTTTACAGAATTGCTTGGAATATTAAGGGAAGAATTAACTCCGTTCAGGAAAATTGCGAGGCATAATCTCAACAGCACCGATAATGCTACCAGGGATTTTATTCAGACGAACATAGAAAGAAGCATCGCGATTCGCGAAAATACACGTGTTTATTTTTTGGGTTACAAGGAACGAGAAGGTTCGCAGCGAATTAGTTTCACTATACTTGTAATTACAAAGTATGTTCACTATGCATCATTAAGGCAGGAACTGGATTCACTGGTTAAGGATACCATTGCCGATTATTTTGAAGAAATTATCGAACGTCATGTTCCGGTCAGCATTACTGTTGAAGTAATTGATAATGAAATAGTTTCGCTTACGGAGTCGGGTTCGGAAGTAAAAACATCCCGGTTGCCAAAACCTGATTCCCTTACTTGGTTGATAGCAATCATTGCACTGGTGATTTCTGTTGCATTTAGTTTTTTTATCTTTATGAATTCGCACCTTAAGACCGAAAATACAAAACTTAAGGAGGATTATATAGATATGGTTCTTAAAAAGAAAATTGATGAAGCGGTTAAAGACCAGGAATTTACAGTCAAATTATATAGGATTGATGATACCTTAGGTTCATTACCCAAAATCATATCCGTACCACCGGCTAAATAAGGCGACTGATACTGTTCGCTCACAAAAAAATACACAGGCTTTTTACTGAATTATTCCCGCAAGCAGGAAATCCTTCGCTGGTGGGTTATTTTTTATCATGCTTTTCTTTATGAGAATTAATATATTGGGCTTATGCCTTTCTTTTATCAGCTGCTTAAAATAAAATATGGATATCAGCTTTGTTTTTTACTTAGCGGAATTTTTGAACGGCTTAAATCTTTCGTAATAAATTAATTAAGCTGAAATTTATCGTAAATTATTAGCCCGGTTCCGAAAAACAATTTATAGGTATTGTTTGTTACTATGCAATATTTATCTGAAATATTTTCAGGAACCTATCTAAAACATTCGTGCCATGACAGACATTAATAAAATTTTAGGTATTGTTACAGTTATCATCCTGGTTGTGTTGCTGTATATAGTTTTTACCGGCAATAGCAAATTGAATGATGCTGTTAAAACGCTGAACGATGTAAGTGCAAAAGTTAAAATCGTTAACGACAGTCTGCACAATGCCCAGCAATCCATTGATGGCGTTATGAAAAAACTTGATTTCAGTGCAAACGAACTGAGGATATTAAAAACTGATCGTGATTTATTAGAGCTTGAACAGCAAAAAAGCAAAGCAAACGATTGGAACGAATTGCAGAAGTTTAAAGCTGAGATTAAAAAAAATGAGGCAGCAAAAGATAGTTTGGTCGAAGCTGCCAAACAATTCGATATTTAAAAGTATCCTTAAAATAAGGGAAACCAATAATTTGAATAGCTTTTTTGTAATTATTTTTAAATAAAAACCGCGGTGTAATTCCGGTTTGTTTTACAGGCAGGAATCCTACGCTTTTAAAAATCCTGGCAAATGAAAAGACTAATTTTTATGATGATTTTTTCCACATTTGTGGTGTCTGATTTATTCAGTCAGAGTGAAAATTTTAAAACTGTTACGGCTGAGTACTCCATTTCAACAAAGGCACCATTGCTTTTTATGAAAGGTGATACAATACGGGTTTTGAGTGATTCAATTTACATGATGAATGTAAGGCGGTATAATTTCTATAAAAACATTCACAAAGCCACTTTGTCGGGTAAGGACTCGGTTTGCGCTAAATTGCTAAATGCCTATGAGTTGCGGCTGGTTGAGCATGAGCAGGCTTACACTAAATTGCTCGACAACAGCAAACAAGCCGAAAAAGTTTCTCTCGATCTTATTAATTATTCACAGAAATCGCTTGCCGGTACTCAGAAAACACTGGAATTTACCCAGACAACGCTCGATCAGTCGCTTAAGAGTATTGACATGGCCCAGGATTATGTGCAGAAGGCGAAATGGAATTCGAAAGGACAAAAGCTCCTTACCGGATTAACCGGAGCAGGAATCGGGTTGTTGCTGGGAATTTTAATAATGAAATAGGAGAGGAGCCGGATGCAATCAGATTCAGATCATTTTTTGCAACTGTTTCAGTAAGCTGTCGTAATTATTCGGCAACAGTATAGATTTCTTTTCCAGAGTCAGAATTTCCTGTAAAGCCTCCGGAACCTTAACTTTTTTATTCGTTGATTTTTCCACTTCTTCAGGAAATTTTGCCGGGTGAGCCGTTTCCAGGAAAATACCAATATTATTGTTGGTCAGACCTGATTCTTTTAATCCGGCATATGCAACCGCACCATGCGGATCGGATTGATAATTATAGCGCTCCTGCAATTCAGCCATTGCTGAGCGGGTTTGATCATCATTAAACCAATAACCTTTTATATCGTCCGCAACTGCAGAATGCTGCTTCTGATAAATTTCAAGCAAACGCGGGAAATTACTTGGATCGCCAACATCCATGGCATTGGTAATGGTATGCCAGGTTTGCTGAGGAGAATACTCACCGCTTTCGAGATAATCGGGAACCACATGATTGCTGTTGGTTGCTGCAATAAACCGGTGAACAGGCAATCCCATTTTTTTTGCGATCAGCCCGGATGTTAAATTTCCGAAATTTCCGCTGGGAACGCTTATAACAACTGGCTTATCAACTTTGCCCAGTTGGGCAATGGCATTAAAATAGAAAAAGGACTGAGGAAATAATCGTGCGAAATTTATGGAGTTTGCCGAGGTTAAATTTATCTGAGAATTGAACCCGGTATCGGCAAAAGCCAGTTTTACAAGCCGTTGGCAATCATCAAAATTTCCATCTACTTCAAGCGCTGTGATATTTCCTCCCATGGTGGTTAATTGCTTTTCCTGCAATTCGCTTACTTTCCCCGAAGGATACAGAATGACAACTTTTACACCTTTCTTATTATAGAATGCATTAGCCACTGCACTCCCTGTATCACCCGAAGTAGCAACCAATATTACCACTTCCCGATGATCATCCTGAAGGAAATATTGAAAAAGGCCTGCCATAAATCGCGCTCCCACATCTTTAAAAGCCAGGGTTGGACCATGAAACAGTTCAAGTACAAACAGATTTTCGTCCAGTTGTTTCAGCGGAATTGGAAAAGTCAACGCTTCATCTATAATCTGTTTCAATGCATCATGCGGAATATCTTCTCCCATCATGGCTCTGGTAACTTCAAATCCGATTTCCTGCAAAGTCAGATCCGGCAGCATAGCAAAAAATGAAGCAGGTAAAACCGGAATCCGCTCCGGCATATATAATCCCGAATCGCTCGAAATGCTTTTTAAAACAGCATCTTTTAGTGATACTTTGTGGGTGGGATTTTTTATATCGTAGTAGTTCATGGGGATTGATGGGATTGAGGGGATTGAAGGGTTTGAAGAGTTTGAAGGGATTGAGCGGATTGAAGGGATTGAGGAGATTGAGGGGATTGAAGGGATTGAATGGTTTGAAGAGTTTGAAATGTTTGAAGAGTTTGAATCACAACTGTATGACCATTGTATGACTATTGTATGACAATCGAATGACAACTAAAATATTGAAACATGAAACTAAGCAAAAGACTCTACAATCCTCGTTCCTTCAGCATTCGCCTTCGATACATAGCCTTCATTATGAAGCCCGATTTTTGTGAAACCATCCTGAATGATTTTTGCAACCTGTTTTGCCGTTTCCTCTCCTTTGCACAATGCAAATACCGATGGTCCCGAGCCGGAAATTCCGCAGCCTATGGCTCCTGCATCCATCGCGGCATTCTTTATGGCATCAAAGCCGGGAATAAGCTGCATACGATAAGGCTCTGCCAGTAAATCGGACATGGAGCGCTTCATTAATTCAAAATCTCCTTTGATTAGTGCAACCATAAAACCGGCAGTATTGGCGCTCTGGATAATGGCATTTTCGTAGGAAACCTCCTTTTTTAAAACTCTTCGGGAATCTGAAGTATTTAAAATTATCTGCGGATGAACAATAGCCGAATATAACTCATCAGGACATTTTACCGAAATAATATCAAGTGGCTTATAGCTTCTGATCAAGGTAAATCCGCCAAGTAGGGCAGGAGCCACATTATCGGCATGAGCAGTTCCACAGGCTATACGCTCGCCTTCCATGGCAAAAGGAATTAAATCAAGCGTGCTTAACGGGTTCCCAAGCAAATAATTTATAGCAAATACCGCTGCTGCCGAACTCGATGCGCTGCTGCCCATCCCGCTGCCTAAAGGCATATTTTTCTCAAGCGTAATTTCCAGGCTGATATCACTTTTGCCGATGGCATTCAGAAATGCATTAACGGCAACTCCGGCTGTATTTTTATTTCGTTCGGAAGGCGTCAGATGACCATATTCCCCTTTAAGAATTAGCATGGAATTATCGGCATCAGGATTTAAGGAAATAGTCACTTTATCGCCTATGCCATCAACCGCATAGCCCATTATATCGTAACCGCAGCCTACATTGGCAACACTTGCCGGTGCAAAAGCGGTAACTGATTTGTGTTTAGTCATTGATAGGGTGATTGTGAAGTTTTATTGAATTATGATATTTGATTTTGGTTGGAAGACCGGAGACCGGTTAAAGGTTAAAGGTTAAAGGTGAAAGGTTAAAGGTTAAAGGGGGGGGACACTGAAACACTGAAACTTTGAAACTCTGGCTTCGGCTTCGCTCAGCGACCTGTAATTCTGAAACTCTGCGCTTCGGCTTCGCTCAGCGACCTGTAATTCTGAAACTCTGAAACCCTTTACCGCTTCAACCCTTCGGCAATCCGCACTATATCGGCCAGAACTCCGGCAGATGTTACATTAACTCCAGCACCGGGACCTTTGACAACCAAAGGGTATTGCTGGTAGTATTTGGTAGTAAGGCTTATACAGTTTTCCGTTCCGCGAAGGCTGTAAAAAGCATGTGTATCTTCCAC
>JBBSDG010000218.1:0-7409 GCA_038249635.1 Bacteroidales bacterium
ACAAGGATGATATTTAAGGCTTCCAACTCTGGAACGATTTCATGAATGATAGTGTGGATTTCGTCCAAACCCGGTTCGAAACCCGGACCATCAATAACAAACCGAAGAATGGGAGATTCCATAATCCGGGCTATTTCAAGATATTTCCGAATTTGCACTGTGGTCATCCACCGCGAACCGACTTCAATTTGAATTCCACGTTTTTCGGCAAATTGTTTGATATCCAATAATTCCAAAGCCGAAAATTTTTCGAGCGGCAAATTATCGGCAATCTGAACCACTTTGACCTCAAGTTTAACAGCTGCTTCAATCAGGTCGAAAATGGTCATGGGCTTTTTGGGTTCACTCCCCGGAACCCCGATAGCCCAAGTATAGGTATAGCTGCTTATTCCTGCTTTCATAGTTTAATTGTTGTGGATTTCGTGCTGCGTATTTCGGGGTTTGAAAACTGAATCGCGCAACACCTAACTTTTTCTCTGTTTACTGCATCTGACCACGGATCACTTTTTTGCTCCCGGTTCCGGATATTTTTTTGAGGCATCATCGAGAACCAAAATCCAGTCAGAACTCTCTCCCGGCTCGGGTGAGATAAATGATTTTGTACCGGCATTAGCATATTTGCCGATCAAGGTAGCTTTTCCGTTGCGTGGATTGTACCACCAGGCATTTACATCTTTGCCTTTAATTACATCCATCCTTACGCTGAACTTACGGCCGACAGGAACATAAACCATGGCATAAGTGCCATTAAGATCGCGCGTGGCACAAAACCGGTACGCACCTGCACCTGGTACCGAGGTGGGAACATTGTCGGTTACAATTATGGTACTATCAGGAATCCTCGAAAGGAAAGGACGGGATTCCATCAGTAAACGACCGAATTTCATTTGCATAGCTCCCGGTTGATTGATTGCTTCGTACCAGGGCATCAGCGGACGATTAATCGGGTTGCGGCCTGGCGCCCACATTTGCCAGACGGAATGGTGTCCGTAAGTATGTCCGCAAGCACCGCTGAAAAGATCCCAGTACAAGGGTCGCCGCACATCAGCAGCTACCGAGTGCCCGTTTTCGTCGGGATTGAAATTAATCGGGTGGTCTTCGTAGATGGGTTCAGCATCAATTACCGGTTTAGCAGGTGTGCGATTGTAATCGTCGGCTGTCATGTGGTAACGTTCGGTATAGCTCATGCTATGGCCATTCTGCCGCATGTTGAAATCGAGCCATTCCTCGTTGTGGAAATATTGTGCTGATCCGCTTCCTCCCGATGGATGCAATGACATTAAATGTGTATCTCCATCGCCTTCGCTCAGCCCTTTAGCCATTTCACGGATTATCTGCTTTTGCGTGTCGGTTTCCACAGGGCGGTCGCCACCCAATATCCAGATGATGTTAGGGCTTTTTTTATACCTGTTTCCGAGAAACTGACCAAACACTTGGGCATTTTCAGGAGTAAAAATTTCTGGTCCCTCACCCCATTTTTTATTCCATTTATCGCCCCAGGTGGGCAGCAGTCCGATGAAAATGCCTTTTTCTTCCGCTTTTTTGATAACCCAATCCATGTGGGCGAAATACTTTTCGTTTGGCTTCAGAGGATCGTTTTCAATTAATGGCTTTTCGCCTTCCGCGTTTGCCGTATTCAGCCCGTCTAATTCAGCCAGCACTACGGTCTGTATCACGGTGAAACCATTCTGACGGCGGTTTTCGAGGTATTTTTCGGTTTCCTGTTTATTAAGCCGGTGAAATAATTCCCATCCGGTATCGCCTAAGTAAAAGAAAGGCGTTCCGTCTTCGAAAACAAGGAAGTGCTTGTTTTCGGAAACTTTGAGTTTGCCATGTTTGAAATCGACCGAAGGGCCGTTCCAGGATATCTCCTGTGCCTGCAAAGCAATATTTATTGCAACAAATAAAAGGATCAGAATGAGCTTTTTCATTTCAGTAGTTTTATGCAAATCGTGAATAAACAATAAATACCAGGCCTACAAGGTAGCATACAAACATCATGGAGAGAAGTCTGTTTGTCCCTTTTGGTGCGTTGGCAAATTCTTTCCAAACAAAAATCCCCCAGATGACAGCTACAACGGGCGCGGAATTGCTAAGGCCATAAGATATGGCAGGGCTTGCAGCGCCAACAGCCATAAAGCTTACTGAGTTACCCAGGCACCAGATGGCACCGCCTAACATTCCGAGCAGGTGAATGCGTGATGTTCCTTTGAAATAAGCCGGCATACTGACTTTTTCACCCTGAATTGGTTTGGCCATAAAAATCGGGTTCAGGATCAAAGTGCATAAAAATGCACCTAGCGAAAAGAATACAACAGCCGTGTAGGAACTGATCTTTCCTGCATCGGCAGGTGAGAAATCGGTGGCCAGTGAGGCGGCAACAAAACGGTAAAAGAAGGCAATACATAAACCGGCAAGTACCGAAAGTAAAATGCCTTTTAGGGTTGGTTTTTGCTGATGGGCCGCCAGCTTTTTATACGATTGCATGCTCAATAAAATAGCTACGATAATAAAAGCAGTGCCACCAAACAGAAACAGCGGATTCCCTTCGGGTTTTGCAATGTAGTTTATCAGGATGCCAAGTGTCCAGCCAATCCCTCCGCCGATGGGAAATGCAACCGACATGCCTGCAATGGAAATTGCAGCAACCAATAACAAAGTTCCCAGATTCCATACGGCGCCTCCAATGGCGGCTGAAAGCAGGTTGCTGCTGTCGGCCTGCGCCAGGTCGGGTAGAAAGCTTCGCCCGGCATTTCCATAACTTCCGAAAGTAAAGGCCATCAGTAACGAAAAAAAAACGATGCCAAGGGAAAAATCCCAGTAGAAAAGTTCAAACCTCCAGGATTTACCCGCGAGGTTTTGCGTGTTTTGCCACGAGCCCCAGCAAATCATAGCCAGAGCGCATAAAATTACTGCCAGTGTGTAGTTTTGGACAAGTACCATTTTCTGTTTTTTTAGATTAGGTTTTAATTGTGGATTATAAATTTTTTATGCTATTCTCATTGTAATGTTTCCTCTCAAATCGCTTAACTCAAATTATTTGCATGAGATAAATACCTTCTTTAACATGTGTGTTTAATCGCTGTTGCGGATGGAAAGTGAAGATAAATAATACACTATGATTGCAGATTGGGCAGGTTCATTTGTACCTGTTTCCCGCAACATTTGTATTGAAATTTCAGGATTTCGGTTTGTATATATATTTTTTAAGAAAATTAAAAAGATGCCTAAATTCGGGTTAAATGCGATTGATCAAAGCCCATGTATCGTTGAACTTTATCTAATGGTAATTTAATGGGCATCCTTCAAAGTTAAATTATGGACAGCAATGCTTTTATCAACTACCTTTTGGGCAAACTACAAGACTATGGCAAGGTTTTTATGAATCAGATCTTAAACGATTCCCCAAATATTCCGGTATCTTCCAAAATTGAAATATGGGGACTACAAAACCACGTCCGTAAATGACTTACTGTTAAACGGGTTTGTTTACGATTCGATATTGCATTCCTTTACTAATGATATTATTGAGCAAACTATTCGAAAAAGGATTTAAACTAAAGACACCGTATGCCATTATTGCCTTACTTTTAACTTCAACACCATTGCTAACCAGGGTTTCCCGGGAAGCTCAATTTTATCATTTTTTTTAATGGTTCCGGGAACTGCCTTCTTTTCCCCTGAACGGGTATCGATGATCTCTGCTTCAAATTCCATTCCTTCGGGCAATTCCGAAAACTCCCATAACTTGTTTTGATACTCCCCCAAGTAATACACATAATACTGGTTTTCCACTCCAAAAAGAATATTATTCAATCGCCAGTCAAAGCCCATAGGTTTCAATATTCCAGGAGCAGAATCAATAACTTCACGTAGCGTTAATAGTTGCCTCGGTGAAATGCCTAAAATTTTACCTCCCTGAACAAAGAACTTTGAATTAGTTTCTTGATTCAAATACCCTTCTCCATGAGTTGCAAAACCGCCATTCACGGTGATCATCCAAAAACGGTGGGTCATAACATTCCCATCGAGAGCCACAGTGCGGTTATCCCCGTCTCCCTCATAACAAATTTCATCAAAAATGACTGGCTTTTTGTATTTCAGACGAAGTGGCTGCGACATCCACCAGTTTTCTGTCTGCACACTTGCATGAGTAATCCAGGGCTTTGTATGATCGTACCAAACATATGAATTATGATTCGACCTTAAATGATGGTATGGATCATTCTTCTGCAGATAAATAAAAATACTGTCCCAATCTGCCATGGATCGGCTTTTTAGCAAATCAAATTCATTGGTAGCCCACCATATATTCCGGTAGGAGGCAAACCTGGCAATGATATAGTCGAGGTATTGATAAATTTCCTTCATGGTCATGGGTTCCAAAGGCTGTTTATCTTGATCGTAGGGATGCAGAAAAATAAGATCAGCCTCAATTCCAATTCGTTGCAACCTGACAATTCCACTGTCAATAGCCCTGAAATAGTTTGGATTCAGAACAGAATAATTAATCGTATCCCCTTTAATTTGGAATGGACGAACCTCGGGATCTGACCCATTGACATTGGTTACCAGTATCATAAATCGACCTTTGTTGAATGGTGAATTTTTAAGCGATTCAAGGGTTTGTTTCTGAACCTCTGGATTTGGTACCAGCCAACCGTATATTGTTGTTCCCATAGGATGATATGGCGTTCCGTCCGCATACTCAAAATTAAAAGTATCCTTCACCTGTACCGGACCATGGTTGAATATAGAGGGGTCAATGCAGGCAAAAGCACCTTTTCGATGAAGAGATTTTTGATTACTAAAGACTGAATATCGCCATATACCCGTTTTTTCAGGCATAAAACGGACTTTATATATGCCATCGCCATCATAAAAACCCCTGATCGAAATGGTATCCACATTCTGAATAAACAGCGCAGTAAGATCATTATCTGTTACCGGATTCTCTATTTTAGAGCCTTTTAATGTTAGTTCAAAAAGTCCCCATTTTTCAATGTTTTGTGCACCCGCATCAATACAAACTATGGCCAAAAAGATTGTGATTATTACGTTTCTCAGGTATTTCATTTTCTTAGAAATTGGTTTTATAAACAAGTTTAGTATATTTTGCCATACCTATCTAGGCAAATTGGTTTTTCAGCCTCTCAGCCGTTTCGGTATCAAACTACGGTTCACATATTCCTGCAATTGAACCACAAACCACATTACCCAGTTGGAAATTTATAGTCCGTCCTAATGTCCGGCCGGCATACACGAAAACATCATGCCTTCGGGAACGCTGACGGATTTTTCTTCAACTTTTGGATCAATATACTCCCTCAGGTACACATCCGGAACTGGCAACTCCCATTTGTTACAAGCAGCTTCAGGTACTTAAAAGTATAAGGTTCAATGCTTTCGATATGGCAGACTCCTTTTTCACCTTTCGTTTTACGATATTTATCATATTTATGTCAAACTATTCATTTGTGATTTTATTCATGGAAGCTAATAGAAGCATTATTGCTCTTTAACCACTAACCTGCTTAAAACCATTTTCTTTAGTTGTATTTTTATGAGGTATGTGCCTGTTGCCAAACCTGACAGATCTATTTTTGAACCCTTCACAACTTTATTTCCAATAAAACTTCCACCTGCCTTGTAAATACCCACAACTGTGCTGTCTTCCACATTGGATATAGTAAGGAAGTGTTTTACAGGATTTGGATAAATTGAAACTTCCTGATGCGCTTCGGCATTCTCAACGCCATTAAAAATACCCTGCCTGATTTCGACTACTCGAACATCACAACCCTGTCCGTAAATATATATATATTCAGTTGCATTGGCACCTGATAACGCGGGAATCGAACAGCTTATATTTATAGTTTTATCCGATATACAAAAAGCACTTCCGTTCTGGACTTCGACATTATTCCAGTTCGAAAGCTGACCCAGCCTTGATGAGCTATGCGATGCCTGCCAGAACGTATTACCGGTAACCGGGATTGTAACAGTTCCGCCTGCATTGCTTGCTGTAATTATTTCAGGTGCCGAAACATTCAATTTGAATGAGGGTTTAAACACTTTAATGTATTTGACGGGAAAATTCCCGGTTGAGCTTGTAAGTTCCAGTATATGAGCAGAATTGCCAAGGTTCTGGACCACATTTATTGAATTTTCTTTCTGCGGATCGAATGAAATGGTATCAAAATCTATATTCTCGCTGAACATTCCTTTGCTTTTAAAAATGTAGGTTCCGCCTGTATTCGGCACACCGTAATTCCCCCAATCCTCTTTATTTAGAAATACGATTTTTTTTGAATCTGATACAAACAAATTATCTTTATTCCCATTTCCATCGTTCCCGGTTTTTGATCCGGATACAGAAAAATTCCCGCTGCCGGTCATGGTGATGGTCCAGTCTTCCTCCTGTGGAAATCCCATACCTGGCCTGAGAAAAGGAGCACCTTTCCAGAAACCGCCGTCAGGAATGGTAAAATAGAAGCAATTGGGAAATTCAGAGGGCTTTTTACCATCCACAAAAGCTGAAATTACGGTTGGCGATTTCCCGGATGGCACAATTTCGATTTTATTTCCATCGAACGGAAGTGTGATTATTCCATTAATAACCACTACATCTTTACCAACTTCATAATACTTCACCAACCCATTCGGATCAGGATTGTACGCTGCATTATATACAAAATGCCTGGCCGTAAGTGCCGCCACCAGCCATTGACCCTGTTCGTTCAAGTGAATATCGTCTTTCAATAACTGTGCAGGAATATAGGAATTTGTTCTGAGGTAATCATACCATTCCTGTCGCCTGTTGTCGCGCTCAATTTTATAGGTGTCGCAATACCCTTTCACCGTTTGAAACGACATTTTGTTATCCCAGTTCGACATATCCGTCAGGTTAAAATTCCAGTTGCCGACTATTCCCGATCCATCCTTTTTACCGAAATGATCGCCCTGGATTATCATTTCTGATGATGTGCACCCTAAAATCTGCCTGATAATTGTTTCATAAAAAAGGTGATTCCCATAAACATGAAAAATCACCAGATCGGGCGAAAAAGCAACCAGTTCCTGGTTAGTGAGCCGCCACAATAAATTGGATGAAACGCCGCCTACACCCAATGCCCGTATGTCAATTTCAGCCGCAGGATAGGCTAACTTTAATGCATCGCCCAGGTCGCGCCACCAGCGGTTATTCTCATCGCTCAGCGATTGTCCGTAAACAGCAATTTTAACCTTTTTACCATTTGCCAGTAAGTTCATTGTGCGGGGAATCAACTCCCCAAGTCTGACTTGATCAGCAAATGCCAGAGATTGAGGTACAGGATAATTTGAAGGATTAGGAATGATTACGGTTTGCGATGTTACTGATAATGAAATTATCAGCAGAAGAAATACAA
>JBBSDG010000219.1:0-7349 GCA_038249635.1 Bacteroidales bacterium
AACTGCCTATCCCTTTCGGTCAAGTAAAAAGTTGTAACTTTGAATTATGAGTAATGATGAACACTATCCGAAAGATTTCCAAGAATTTCTGATACAATTCAAGAGTGAAGAAGACTGCTGGAACTATATTTTTGAAATGAGATGGCCTAATGGTTATGTTTGTCAGAAATGTAATAGCATTAGTAAATATTGGCTGACTGAACAAAAATTGATACACTGTTCCTCTTGCGGTTATCAAGCATCGGTTACAGGAGGAACAATATTTCATGGTACAAGAAAACCATTATTACTTTGGTTTCACATTATGTGGTGGGTTGTTGCACAAAAAACGGGTGCAAGTGCTAATAATTTGATGGATTTTATGGGTTTTGGTTCCTACGAAACAGCTTGGTCTTGGCTCCAAAAACTTCGCAGAGCAATGGTGCGACCAGAAAGAGATAAACTTTCGGGAGAAATCGAAGTTGATGAAACTTATATTGGAGGAAAAGAAATTGGCACAGGAAAGCAAGGAAGAGGTGCTGAAACAAAGACTTTGGTAGTCGTTGCAACTGAATGTATCGGCAAACAGATTGGCCGAGTTCGATTCAAGTGCATACCAGAAGCGTCTGGAGAGTATCTTTTTCAATTTATTGAAGAAAATATTAAACAAGGAAGCACGGTAATAACAGATGGTTGGCCTGGCTATAATGCTTTGACTAATTCTGGAAAATATAAACATGAAATCAAAGTTATTTCAGGAAGTGGACAAGAAGCACATGATCTGTTACCTCATGTCCATCTTGTCGATTCACTTGTAAAACGTTGGATAAATGGAACTCATCAAGGGAGCATTTCACCAAAATATTTGTCTTATTATTTAGACGAATTTGCATTTCGTTTTAATCGAAAGCTATCAACATATAGAGGAAAATTGTTTTATCGGTTGATGCAACAAGCAGTGGACACTCCTCCGCAACCTTTTAAGGAGCTAATAAAATCCACTTGACCGAAAGGGATAGGCAGTTAAAAAAAAATAGTTCAGAACTCCTTTAAAATTAATTATATCAATTCAAATTCAATAAGACTTAATCATGAAACAAACCCTGTTTTTCGCTGCAGTTATCCTTAATCTTTGTGTGAGTGCTCAGGTAACCACCTGGCAGCCACCCGAAGGATTTGCATCAGCAAAATACTACCAGGTAAAGGTCAATGGAATATCCGTTCCTGTTTACGATACACCCATTGCTTCGTATGCCGTATTCGACTTTACCGGCGAAGTAAATATTGAGGTAAACACTATGTTCGATGTGCGCTGGGTCGATATCCGGCCGCTCCGCTGGAATTTGAAACCAGATTATACCGGCGATAATTCTTTCCGCTTCAAACTGAATGAACCTGCTAATCTGAGTGTTGAACTAAATGGAAGAATAAGGCAACAGCCGCTGTTTATTTTTGCCGGAACTCCAGAAACCGTTCTTCCTTCCAAGTCGGATACCAATGTTATCTGGTTCGAAGGTGGGAAACTCTACAAGGATGTAAAGCTTGAATTGAAAGACAATCAAACAGTTTACCTCGAAGGTGGCGCAGTGGTTCAGGGATACATATTTGCTGAGGGGAAGAAAAATATTAAGATTTGTGGAAGGGGTATTTTGGATGGCTCACTAAACAGTTCAATCGAAAAAAACCGTCATAAGTTCATTGACTTAAGAGATTGTCAGGAGATTTCGATAAACGGAATTGTTTTACACAATAGCACTACCTGGCAAGTTGCGCTCTTTCATTGTAACAATTCAAGTATCAACGGTATCCGAATTGTGAGCGAAAGCGGCGGCGACGACGGCATGGACATTTTTCGTTGCACCAATGTAGTAATCGACGATGTTTTCGCGCATACCAAGGACGATTGTATTGCCATTAAATCCGGTGGGAAATACCCTGCCGGAGATCCTACCGATAATATCCTTGTCAAAAACTGCGTGTTCTGGAATTCTATCTGGGGTAATGCCATTGAAATTGGCTTCGAACTTTATTCCAACGAGGTGAAAAATATCCGTTTCGAGAATATTGATATCATCCATGTGGAAGACGGAGCGACACTGAGTATTCACAATGCCGGGCCGGCGCATGTTCACAATGTAGTTTTCGACAATATCCGGGTGGAGGACAGTCGTCAGAAGCTGTTCGATGTTGCTATTTTCTTCTCGCAGTGGGGGCCTGATGGAATCAGGGATAAAGATTTTATTGAGAAGAATTACCTCCATGGTGCCTGGGACGGTGTACAGAAACCTCCGGACGGAAAGGAGGCTTATCACAGCCAGTTCCGTGGGAAAATCAGCGACATCGTGTTTAAAGATATCCAGGTGGTCGGATTAATGCCTTTTTCGGTTTTTCATGGGTTCGATAAAGAAAAAAATGTTTCCGGTATAACCATCGAAAATCTGACCTATATGGGTAAACGGCTGACAGATACCAAAACCGCCAGAATCAGGCAGCAGAATACTGAAAATCTGATAATTAAATAATTGAACGTAACATTCAAACCGAATTAACATCACAAAATGAAATCAATTAAAAATCTGCTGTTTGTCCTTCTGGCCATTTTTCTTTTAATATCCTGCCAGCAAAAGGATAAGGTGCTTAATCTTAATGATTTAACATGCGAAAACAGAATCAATCCGGTTGGAATAGATCAGTCAAAACCTCAGCTAAGCTGGATTATTCAAGGCAAAGATCGGGGTATTAAACAAGGGGCTTACCAGGTTTTAGTCGCTTCTTCCGAAGAAATCCTGAAAAAAAATGAAGGCGATTTATGGAACAGCTCCAAGATTGAATCGTCGCAATCGGTTTTTGTGGACTATGCCGGCAAACCGCTGGAATCAGGAACAAATTGCTTCTGGAAAGTACGTGTTTGGGATAACAACGGCAATGAATCTTCGTGGAGCGAACCTGCCAACTGGTCGATGGGCCTGCTTAAGCAATCGGACTGGAAGGCCAAATGGATTGGTTTGGATAAAATATTTAAAGGGGATGAAGATACGGCTCAGTTTCGTAAGTTGGCGGCCCGTTACCTACGCAAAGAATTTGAGATTACAAAGGATATAAAAAGAGCCACAGCATATATTTCTGGGCTAGGTCTTTACGAACTCCACATTAATGGCGCAAAGACCGGCGAAATGGTTCTGGCACCCGGAGCCACGCAATACAAAAAGAAAGCTTTTTACAATACTTTTGATATTACCTCCCAGGTAAAGACAGGAAAGAATGCCATAGGTGTTGTGCTTGGCAATGGGCGTTTTTTTGCAATGCGGAAAGATAACCCGTTCAAAATGGAAAATTATGGTTTTCCGAAACTTATCATGCAAGCCGAAATAGAATATACCGATGGGACTAAAGATATAATAACATCGGATGAAAGCTGGAAAATTACAGCTAACGGCCCCATTACCGAAAATAATGAATTTGACGGCGAAAAATACGATGCACGCAAAGAACTATCGGGCTGGGATTTGCCTGGTTTCGATGTCTCCAAATGGTTGGAAGTGGAACTGGTTGCAAAGCCATGCGAACAGCTTACCGCACAATTGAACGAACCCATTAAAGTGACAGGATTTATTAAGCCTATTTCGGTTAATAAGCTGAAGCCGGATGTATTCATCTTCGATATGGGTCAGAATATGGTTGGCTGGGCTAAATTATCTGTTAAAGGCAAAGTCGGCGACAAAGTGAAAATGGTTTTTGCTGAAACACTTAAAAAAGATGGCAGCCTGTACCTCGACAACCTGCGTAGTGCGAAGGTTACCGACATCTATACCCTCAAAGGGGGAGAAACCGAAACCTGGGAGCCAAAGTTTACTTATCACGGATTCAGGTATGTTGAGATTACCGGGTATCCCGGAACACCAGATCTTGAAGCGATTACAGGCTGCATTGTAAACGACGATGTACAAACCAGCGGCACTTTCGAATGCAGCAATGAGGTTATAAACCAGGTTTACAAAAATGCTGTCTGGGGCATTAGGGGGAATTACCGCAGTATGCCAACCGATTGCCCCCAGCGCGACGAGCGGATGGGCTGGCTTGGCGATCGTGCAACCGGCTGCCGTGGCGAAAGCTATATCTTCAATAATTATGGCTTATACCGCAAGTGGATGGGCGATATGCGCGACGATCAAAGTCCCGAAGGAAGCATTCCGGATCTGAGTCCTGCATATTGGCATTTGTATAATGATAACATAACCTGGGATGGTGCCGGAATTATGGTAACGCAAATGTTGTATGAGCAATATGGTTCAGTAAAGGCAGTTTCCGAAAATTATGAAACCCTGAAAAAATGGTTGTTTTATATGAAGGACAAGTATATGATCAACAACCTTATGCCACGCGATACATACGGTGACTGGTGCATGCCGCCCGAGGATCCCAAAATGATCCATAGCCAGGATCCTGACAGAATAACCGAAAGCGTTTTGCTTGGAACAAGCTTTTTTTACCACGATACAAGGATTATGCAGGACTTTGCAAAGCTTCTGGACAAACCGGAGGATGAAAAAGCTTTTACTGCGCTGGCTGATTCTATAAAAACCGCATATAACAATAATTTTTTTGTGCCGGCTATGAATTATTACAGCAATAATACGGTTACAGCCAATATCTTATCGCTTGCCTTCGGTTTGGCTCCGGATGATAAAAAGCAAGCTATTTTTAACAACATAGTCTGGAAAATTGAAACAGACAACAATGGTCATATTCCGGTTGGCCTGATTGGCATAATGTACCTTCAGCGGATTTTAACCGAATACGGACGACCTGATATAGCCCTTGGTTTTGCATCCAAAACGGAATATCCGAGTTGGGGTTATATGGCAAAAAATGGAGCCACCACCATTTGGGAACTGTGGAACGGCAACACCGCTGATCCGGCAATGAACTCGGGCAACCATGTTATGTTGCTGGGTGATTTTAACATATGGCTCTACGAAAATATGGGCGGAATAAAGCCTGCCGAACCTGGTTTTAAAACCATAACCATGGATCCGGTAATAACAGAAGATGTTAATTTCGTAAAATCCTCTCATAAAACGCCTTATGGCCTTGTGAAAAGCGAATGGGAATATTCGGATAAAATCTTTAGCTGGAATATCGAAATACCATGCAATACAAAGGCTTTTGTTTCTATCCCCGCCAGCGATAAAAACGAGGTATTTGAAAACAACAGCGCAGTTGACCATGCCCAGGGCGTTAAGTTCCTGGAAATGAAGGATGGAAAAGTTGTTTTTGAAGTTATGTCGGGAAGTTACCGGTTTGTTTCCAAAAATTTTAAGTTGCCCAAAACAGATTACAGGGTTTCGGCGCCGGTTAAGATATTTCCAAAGGATACCGCTGCTAATGTCCCGTTAAGCATAACTCTTTCCTGCATTGATAAGGATGCAGAAATAAGGTACACCACCGATAATACAGACCCGGACGAAAAATCCTCTCTTTACCATAAACCGTTCCCGGTTGCAGTTTCAACCATAGTTAAAGCACGAAGTTTCAAAAAGGACGTAAAACCCGCGTATCTAACCAGGCGGAATTATGATATTTTCGATGCGGTTAAAAATGGGTTAAATTTTGAATATTTCGAAGGCAAATGGACTAAAATTCCGGACTACAATGCAATGAAACCGCTAAGAACCGGAAAGGTAAATGGGTTTATCCTTTCAAATATAAAAACCACGGAAGACTATTGGGGAATCCGGTTTAAAGGTTTTATAGACATAAAAAAAGACGGCGGATATATCTTCTCAACCGTAAGTGACGATGGTTCCTGGTTGTTGATTGATGACAAAATGGTACTTGATAATGATGGTGTTCACGGACCGTTTACAGTGCAGGGGAAAGTGGATTTGAAAGCCGGTAAGCATGCGTTTATACTCGACTTTTTTGAAGGAAATTACGGTGAAATTCTGAAAGTTTATATAAGCAGTCCTGATATGCTGAAACAGGAAGTACCAGTTTCGATGTTGTATTTTAATAAATGAAATAGTCTGATAAATCTACAAATAAATGTAAATCAATTTCATAGAAAATTTTAAATTAAAATTAAATTAACTAATCCCTTCTCCAAATGAAAAAACTATCTCTGTTCCTTTCAGTATTGCTGCTTGCAGTGCTTTGGTCATGCACTCCCAAACTTGTTCCAGAGTCAATAGATCTCTCGGAATGGAAATTTAAAACCGGAGATAGCCTCAGTTGGGCGCAGCCTGAATACAACGATGCAGCCTGGGATACACTGGTAGCTGGAATAATGTGGGAAACCCAGGGATACCCTGATTATGATGGATATGCCTGGTACCGCAAAACATTCGATTTATCTGAAGCAATGTTGAAACAAGGCTTCTTTAAAGATTCGCTGAATATCGATCTGGGTAAAATCGACGATTACGACGAAACCTATCTGAACGGCCATCTGCTCGGGAAAAATGGAATACTGGTTAAGGACGGCGATACATCCGGATTTGATAAGGGCGAAACAGCATATAACAAAACCCGTTTGTATATTATTCCTGCAACCGACAAACGGATTTTATGGGGTCAGAAAAATACAATTGCTGTCAGGGTTTTTGATCATGGCGGCGGAGGCGGATTCAGCGTTGCAAAAATGTTTGTTTCGCTGCGTGATTTAAAAGATTACCTGATTATCGACGATCTAACATCAGGAATGCAAATGAACAATGGCATGTATTCCAAAAAGATAATTATCAAAAATGTCAGCAGTTTTGCTGCCATTTCTGGAAAAATAGAAGTAAGTGTTGATGATGCCGACACTCAAAAAAACTATTTGTCCAAAGCCAAGGATCTTAAACTTGCAGCCGGAGCAACTGACACATTGAGTTTTGATTTCGAGGATGTAAAAGGAGCCAGGTTAGTAGCAAAATACACCTTTACCGAATCCAAGGGGAAAAACAAGATAATTCAGTCGCAGGATTTCCCTTATATCCTCACTCCGAAACCGGCTGAAACTCCGCGCATCAATGGGGCAAGGGTATTTGGTGTTCGTCCTGGTTCGCCATTCCTTTTCCGGATTCCGGCTACCGGTGTTCGCCCTATGACATTTGCTGCTGAAAATATCCCCGAAGGACTGGTTCTCGATGCTGCAACCGGGATTATTACAGGCAAAGTTGCAAAGGCGGGCGAGTATAAAGTTACATTAAGCGCTAAAAATGCCAGGGGTGAATCCAAAAGAGATTTGCGTATTGTGGTCGGCGACAAGCTGGCACTAACTCCTCCAATGGGATGGAATAGCTGGAATGTCTGGGGTCTGGCCGTGGATAATGAAAAAGTGAAGGCTTCGGCTGATGTATTTATAAGCAGCGGACTGGCCGATCACG
>JBBSDG010000220.1:0-7314 GCA_038249635.1 Bacteroidales bacterium
CTTTGGAAAAAAGTGAAACCATCGCTTTCGGCAGGCCGTGTACAAAGTGTTGCCGTAAAACTTATTGTTGAGCGCGAGGAAGATATCCGCAAGTTCGAATCAACATTTGCCTATAAAGTAAGTGGTATATTTGAAGTTAATAATGATAAGGGAAGTGCCACGTTAAAAGCTGATCTTCCTAAAAGATTTGCAACTGTTGAAGAAGCCCACGCATTCCTCACCTTATGCAGCAAAGCAGCTTTTTCGGTTGCCGATGTGGATAAAAAACCGGGCAAACGCTCGCCAGCGCCACCATTCACAACCTCCACTTTGCAGCAGGAAGCCAGCCGCAAACTCGGTTTCTCTGTAAGCCGCACCATGACTGTTGCCCAGCAACTTTACGAAAGCGGTAAAATTACCTATATGCGTACCGACTCTGTAAACCTGTCGCAAACCGCTTTGGGAATGGCAAAAGAAGAAATTTTAAGTCAGTTCGGAAATGCTTACCACAAATCGCGGCAGTTTGCAACCAAAAGCAAGGGCGCACAGGAAGCTCACGAAGCCATACGCCCGACTTATATGAATGCAAATACCATTGACGGCGATGCATCGCAGAAACGTCTTTACGACCTGATATGGAAACGCACCATCGCCTCGCAGATGGCTGATGCAGTGCTTGAAAAAACAAATATTAATATTGATGTTTCCAATAGCAAAGAACAGTTTGTTGCACTTGGCGAAGTGATCAAATTCGACGGATTCCTGAAAGTTTATATGGAATCAACCGACGATGATGCTGAGCAGACTGAAGGACTTTTGCCCCCGGTTACCAAAGGCGAAAAACTCGGGATGCATCATATCGAAGCCGTTCAGAAGTTTACAAGCAGTCAGCCCCGTTACACCGAAGCCAGCCTTGTAAAAAAACTTGAAGAACTCGGTATTGGCCGTCCTTCCACTTACGCACCAACCATTTCAACAATTATAAAACGCGAATACGTCGTAAAAGAAGATCGCGATGGCAACACCCGCGATATCAAACAACTTATGCTGAAGGACGGGAAAATAAAGGAAACCATTAAGCATGAAAAATTCGGTTACGAAAAATCAAAGCTTTTCCCGACCGATACCGGCGAACTGGTTACACGTTTCCTTCAGCAGTATTTCGACGATATTATGGATTTTAATTTTACCGCCAGCGTTGAAAAGGAATTTGATGAGATTGCCGATGGACTAAAAGCCTGGAACCTGATGATAGGTGAATTTTATACACCTTTTCATAAAAAAGTAGTCGAAACCATGGAAAGCGGCGAAAGAGCCAAAGGTGAAAAGCTATTGGGAAAAGATCCTAAATCAGGAATGAATATCTACGTAAAGTTGGGCAGATATGGTGCAATAGCACAGATTGGCGAAACCGATTCACCTGATAAGCCTAAGTTTGCCGGACTTCGCAAAGGAATGACCCTTGAGAGCATTACGCTCGAAGAAGCAATCAAATTATTTGATTTCCCGCGCTTGCTAGGGCAGTTCGAAGATGATGATGTTACAGTAGCCATTGGCCGTTTCGGTCCATACGTGCTGCATCAGTCCAAATTTTGTTCGTTAAAAAGTACAGATAATCCGGCTAGTATTACTATCGAACGGGCTATTGAACTCATTGAGGCAAAACGAACCGAAAGCGCCAACCGGACTATTAAAGCATTCGACGAAAGACCTGATGTCCTTGTGCTTAACGGGCGCTACGGACCTTATATCGCCATTGGGAAAAACAATATCAAGATACCGAAAGGCTCAGATCCTGCTACACTTACCCTTGAGGAATGTCTGAAACTAGGCGAATCCGCCCCACCACCTTCTAAAAAGAAATTTGTTCCACGTGGCAAGAAAGCGTAATAGCCATTCTCTACGTCTCCTTCTCCCTTAGTCTCCTTATCCCCTTGTCCCTTAGTCCCCTTGTCTCCCGCTCCCCTTGTCCCCCTGTCCCTCAGTCTCCTTGTCTCTCAGTCTCCTCGTCCCTTAGTCCCCTTGTCTCCCGCTCCCCTTGTCCCCTTGTCTCCCGCTCCCCTTGTCCCCTTGTCTCCCAGTCCCCAACTCCTAACCCCCAACCCCTCAACCATGCATATTTCCAGCTACTTTAAACCGGTTCAGGATATTATGCTGCCACATGTTGCAGCGCAAACAGGTAAACGATTAGGTGAGGTTTTTGCAACTCATAATGTTGACGATGGTTTCCCGGATCTGGCGGATATAGATATGGCCATTATTGGAGTGGATGAGGATCGCAATGCAGTTGATAACCAGGGATGTAGCATGGCTTCGCTGAGTGTGCGCGAATACCTATACAGACTATTGCCCGGGAATTACAAAACACGCGTAGCCGACCTCGGCGATATTATGCGCGGCGATACTACAGACGATACTTATTTTGCCGTTACTGCCGTGGTTGAGGCATTGCTTGAATTAAATATTGTTCCGGTTATAATCGGAGGAGGACAGGATTTGACCTATGCCATGTACCGTGCGTATAAAAACCGCAAAAACATTATCAATATTGCGGCTGTGGATAATATGTTCGATCTGGGCGAAAGTGAGGATTCGCTGAATTCGCGCTCATACCTTAGTCATATTATCCTGCACAAACCCAACTATTTATTTAATTACACCAACATTGGTTACCAGACTTATTTTGTAGAGCAGGGTGCCATTGATCTGATGCGTAACCTGTTTTTCGATATTTACCGTCTGGGCGTGCTACATGCCGATATTTCGCAGGCGGAACCGTTGGTGAGGAATGCCGATTTATTTTCGTTCGATATGTCGGCCATCAGGCAAAGTGATGCTCCGGGAAATGCCAACGCCACACCAAATGGTTTTTATGGTGAAGAAGCGTGCCAGATGGTTCGCTATGCCGGGATGAGCGATAAGATAACTTCCGCCGGATTTTTTGAAATGAATCCAGCCATGGATCGCAACGGCCAAACAGGGCATTTGCTGGCTCAGATGATCTGGTATTTTATCGATGGCTTTTATCACCGGCAGGAAGATCATCCATCAGCAGGTTCAGAAAATTATATACGTTACACCGTTCAGGTTACCGATTTTGACGAAGGAATAGTTTTTTATAAAAGCAAACCCACCGAGCGCTGGTGGATGGAAATTAAATGCTCGGATAATATCCGCGAAAAGTACCGCCGCCATTATATTGTTCCCTGCTCCGCCGCCGATTACCAGACTGCTCTCCAGGATGAGATACCCGACCGCTGGTGGCAGGCGTATCAGAAACTGATGTAGTTGTTAAAAGTTTGAAGGGTTTGAAGAGTTTGAAATGTTTGAAGAGTTTCAGGGTTTCAATGTTTCAGAGTTTCAAAGGAGTACTTTACACAAATCATTGTCCTTTTCTGTGGATTCTATTTGTGATAATTTGTGGGTAATTCGTGTAATTTGTAGATAAATTCCGAAATCATTTCACCCTATCAGGATTATTGCTTATAAACGCCCCCCATCCTGAATAACTTTTTGTAGCTTCGCCCGGCGAGCGCTGGAAATAATGACAGCAGGCCACAGCCACGGCATCGGTGGCATCAAAGTATTTTGGTTGTTCGGTAATTACAAGCAGGCGGTTCATCATGGCCGAAACCTGCTCTTTGGATGCATTTCCATTACCGGTTATCGATTGTTTCACTTTACGAGGAGAATATTCAAAAATAGGAATATCGCGATACAAAGCTGCTGCCATGGCTACACCCTGCGCCCGGCCAAGTTTGAGCATACTTTGAACATTTTTACCAAAAAACGGCGCTTCCAGGGCAACTTCGTCGGGATGATAATGATCAATCAGCCCAAGCACTTTTTCAAAAATATGTTTCAGCTTAAGCGGCTGGGTATCCAGGTGGTCGAGTTTTATCACATCAAGCGCAATAAGCTCAATTTTCTTACCTTTATCCACAATTAATCCGAATCCCATAATGTTGGTTCCGGGGTCAATACCTAAGATGATTCGTTCGCTTGCCAAAATTTTGTAAAATTATGCCTGTTGATTTTGTAAACCACTATTTTAAAAATTCCGGGTGCCGGATTCATGAAACCTGAAACATTGAAACTCTGAACCGAGCCGCAGGCGAGCTCACCAGTGGTAAACCCTGAAACTCTTTTAATTCAAATCCTAACCCCTAAACTCCAACCCCTTTCTGTGAATCTCACGCCAAAAGTACGAAAAGCAATGGATATTGCCACACGGCTTATTATAGCTGCGCTGGCTCTTTCGTACATCTTTTACCGCTTTTATACACTTCCATCAGGCAAAGGAATTAGTTTTTTCGAATCCGTTTTTGATGGTAAAAATGCGCTAACTATATCAGCTATTCTGGTTTTACTCATGATAATAAACTGGGGAATTGAGTCCTTAAAATGGAAATTGCTTATCAACCAGGCTGAAAAAGTAAGTTATCGAAATGCCTTTCAGGCTATACTCGGTGGCCTTGCCGTAAGTATTTTTACGCCCAACAGGGTTGGTGAATTTTTTGGAAGGGTTTTTATATTGAAAAAGACAGATCCGCTAAAAGCCATTTTGCTTACTATAGTCGGAAGTTTCAGCCAGTTGCTTGTTACCATTGTGTTAGGAACAATTGCTTATGTGATTTTTGCACCGCAATACCTGCCTTCAGTAATGTACGAAAGCACATGGCTGGTTAAAGGATTTTCGCTTTCGCTTGGTATAATTTCCCTGACCTTTCTATTTGCCTACTTCAATATTTCGGTGCTTCATCGCATTTCAATTCTGATACCTGCTAAATATTCCGAAAGGATCAGAAACAGCATTGATGCCATGGCAGATTGCCCGAAACCACTTCTTTTAAAAACAGTTTTATTGAGTTCACTCCGCTATTTGGTGTTTTCAATACAGTTTTACCTGGCTATCCGGTTAATGGAACTGAATTTCACGTTTTCCCAGTGCATGTTGGTTATCCCGATTATTTACCTGGCGCTTGCAGCCATACCAACCGTGGCTCTTGCCGAAATAGGCGTTCGTGGTTCAGTGTCTGTTTTTCTTTTTGGCCTGCTCTATGGGATCAAAGGGTTGGATTCAGAAGCAACTCTGGCAGTGGTTTCAGCCTCCACGCTTATCTGGCTTATAAATATTGCAGTTCCTTCGCTGGCGGGTGTACTGGTGGTATTCAGGTTAAAATTTTTCAGACGATGATATTCTACCTGATATCTATCTTACTGATTGTCAGCTATGCAATTCTAATTGCTTCAATAACAATTGGCTGGTGGCGATTAAAGAAATTTCAAAATAATGAGCCAATCCCTGGAGTTAAAGTAAGTATAGTTGTGGCCGTAAGGAATGAGATTCTGAATATTGATGCTCTACTCAAAAGTCTTTTCCAGCAGGATTATCCGCAGGATTTATATGAAATAATTATTGTTGACGATGATTCGGATGATGAAACAGCCCGCCTGGTTGAAGAATTTATTTCCCGGCACACGGGAACAAAAAACCTGAAACTGATCACCCTGAACAAGAATGACGGTTCGGGTAAAAAAGCTGCCATTGATAAAGGAATAAAAGCTTCAAGAGGCGAATTGATTGTTATTACCGATGCCGATTGTACAGCCGGTAGTAAATGGATTTCAACACTCGCTTCCTTTTTCGAAAAGTATAAACCTCAAATGATCCTTGGTCCGGTTCGTATAACGGACGGCGGAAGTGTTTTCAGCAAACTTCAGTCGCTGGAATTTATGAGCCTTATTTCATCGGCTGCCGGATCGAGCAGTGCCGGATTTCCGCTGATGGCTAACGGGGCGAATATGGCATTTACCCGCCAGGCTTATGAAAGTTGCGGAGGTTTTATGGGCAATCTGAAATATCCCTCGGGCGATGATATGTTCCTGATGATGAGCATTAGGAAAGAATTCGGGGCTAATGCAATCCGCTTTCTGAGATCAGAAGATGCCATTGTAAATACTCCGGCAATACAAGGAGTAAAGTCATTTTTCCAGCAACGGTTGCGATGGGTTTCCAAAAGCCGGGGATATACCGCTCCTTTGCTGATTGCGGCTTCCATTACTGTTTTCCTGATGAATTCCTGGCTGGTTGTAACGGCTTTTCCAGCTTTTTTCTTTCCTGATTTTTTAAAGCTATTTTTAATTTTATATGTTTTAAAACTGCTTGTTGATTTGCCGTTGATGGTCAGTTTCGGCCGTTTTCAGCGAAGTATGTCGTTGTTATGGTTATTTCCATTGATGGAATTGCTGAATGCAGTTTACACTCTGGTAATAGGTATTGCCGGAAATATCGGAAAATATGAATGGAAGGGGAGAAAGGTATCCACAAATTTGAAGAAATCTTCCACAAATCTTCACAAATGATTCACAAATTTGCACATATATAAAATATTCAGAAAGTAACTTTTTAACTCCGTAGTTCTCCGTGTCCTCCGCGCCTCCGTGGTTTAAAACCGCATCTGTATTGCGGGAAATATCGGAAAATATGAATGGAAGGGGAGAAAGGTATCCACAAATTTACACTGATTACACACAAATTTGTACAAATAGTATTTATCAGGGCTTCCACAAATCTTCACAAATGATTCACAAATTTGCACAAATAGAAAATATTCAGAAAGTTACTTTTTAACTCCGTAGTTCTCCGTGTCCTCTGCGCCTCCGTAGTTTAAAACCGTAAAAGTACTTCTGCTAAAGCAATATCCAGTGGATTTGTTATCTTAATATTTCCCGGCATGCCTTCCGATAAATGCAGCGAAAATCCTGCTGCTTCAAGTACCGATGCATCATCAGTAAATATCGGCTGAAAAGGTTGTTCATAAGCTCGTTTTAATTCTGAAACCTTAAACAACTGTGGCGTTTGAATAGCCCTTAAAAATTTACGGTCGAGATGATGAGAAGTATCCCCGTCAATCTTCCGAATGGTATCTGTTAAAGTCAGTCCGGGAATGGCTGAACCATGAGTTTCAGCTTCTGAAAATAGATGTTCGATAAATTCTGTTTTTATCAATGGCCTGGCAGCATCGTGAATGGCTACAAATCCATCATCATCAATAAGTTCCAGTCCATTTTTCACCGAATCGAAACGTGTTTTACCGCCATCAACAACCTTGTGCAGAATATAAATTTTCTTTTCCAAACATAACGTCTTCCAATATGTATTGAAATCAGGATGAACCACCACTATTATCTGAATAGAAGGATCAAATGCAAAGAACGCCTCCATCGAATATTGAATAATGGGTTTCCCGTTCAACACCATAAATTGTTTTGGAATCTCGCCTTGCATCCGGGTTCCGGTTCCCCCGGCAACTATGATGGCGTATTTTTTCA